>NZ_JAUBOS010000049.1:0-44416 GCF_036700365.1 Microcoleus sp. w2-18bC1 | reverse complement strand
CATGTGTCCTATTTTATGACACTTTGTGTACTCTGCTTACTTTTTTTCTCTCCTACCCCTACTTATTGAGCCGATACGTTTGTCTTTTGATTTTGCTTGGTACTGCTCTTTTAAGTCGAGGCGTTCTTTTGTGTAAATTTCGTTCAGAGTGTTGTTTTGTTCGGCTAATTTTTCTAAAGCCAATATCTGACGACTTATATTCTCTTCCAACTCGCCAAGCTGGACAGATGAATCTAGTTTAGCTAAAGCAGCGCCAAGGGCTTGCAGCCTAATAATATCTCTTTCTTTCATAAGAGTCGATGGTTGGGAAGTTAGGGATTAACTTTACCAGTAATCGTGAAAACTGTCTGGAGATTGTAGCAGATTTGGCGGTTGAATGTACATTTGGTTCCTAGGGGCGGGTTCACCAACAATGTATAACGATGACCAACAATCTATATAAACCCGCCCCCACCCCACGGTAAATCTGAATGTATATTTCGATTTATCGTGGGGTGGAGAGGGCGGGTTTTCGAGATTGTTTTTTTCCAGCGATTCTGGTTTGTGAAACCCGCCACTACGATCTCACAAATTATACACTCGCGAATCAACAAGACAGGATATTAGAGAACTCGATAATTCATCACTGTATCCGTGTCATGCCTTCTTCCTTACCCTAAAAAGAAATAATCAAGTAACCATTCAGGAACTTAGCACCCGTAACAGATTTCCCAGTTAGCGCCGGAGGCAGCAAAATATTGCGCCGCTGATCGCCCGCTTCGATCGTCACTTCTGGCCCGGATTGAATCAATTTAATTTCTTTCTTGTCAAACCCAGGCAAAAACAAACTAACTTGACGCTGTGCAATGTTTATGTTAATCGGTTTAGGAGCTTTTGCGGCCTCAGAAAAATCTGGCAAAGCATCAATTAGGGGCTGCCAGTTATTATCACTGTGCGCGGGAACCGAAACAGCCGTCAAAGGATCAAACTCGGCAGTAATAGCTTCTGTAACCAGTGCTTGATTAACAATGACACCGCCCACAGTCAAACTAACTTGTTGAGAACTTCCCCAAAGATAGCGAGCAGTTGCGATCGCACTTGCATCCCCAGTCGTCACCAAAAAAGCTGCCGTGCGGTTCGGATCTGCCAGCGCTTCCTTACCCTTATCCAAAAGATTATCGACTTGCTTAGTAGATTGAAAAGCATTGTCTCCCGACAAATCCACAGTCAACACCGTACTGACAACCGGTTGAATAAAAGGTGAAAGCGCTTTCCCCAAATCCGAATCTACCAAAGCTTGGCGGAACCTGCGGATATACCAACTCAGAATTTCCGGCATTCCCAGCATCCGCAGCGTATCCATGCCGCCATTGCCGTCATAAACAATTACATCGTATTGTTTGCTGTCCTCGTATTCCCGAAGTTCGTTCAACGCCAGCGCGCTGTCCATTCCCGGCAACACCCCTAATTCTTGACCGTAAATCTGCTTGAAAAACGGAGTACGGACATATTGAGCTTCTAGTTGTTTAATTTCGTCCCACCTGCGTTCTACCAGCGGCGCGCTTTGCACCTGAACTGCTTTGAGGTTGGGGGCGATTTCCTGGGGGCTGAGAGTCAGAGGAACCCCTAGCAGAATACCCAATGCAGGGCCCGGATCTTGGCCGAGCAGCAGAACTCGCTTGCCTTGAGCCGCGTATTTTTTAGCTGTTGCGATCGCGATCGTACTGCGGCCAGTGCCGCCTTTGCCCAAAAATGTCAAAATCAAAGCCATTTTCTGTTCTCACTGCCAAAGCTTACTCTTTAACATTTAAGCGCAACCTTCAGCCAGAGTGGGGGAGGGGGGCAGTTGTCAGTTGTCAGTTGTCAGTTGTTATTGGTAGCAGCTAACAACTCACACATCAGGAATCAGAAACAACCACTACCGACTGCCCACTGCCCACTGACAACTGCCTTCTGTTAAACGGGTTCTAGCTCATCTTCAAAGAACCAAGTCGCAAAACCGTCAAACTTGACAACCACGCCTACTCCGCTACCGTCAACCATTTTGAATCCGTCAACAGTGCCTACTGGATTCTCCTTTATCTTGCCCACTATATTTGCAGGTATCCGATCTCTGAGACGGCGCACCTTCACTCTCTGACCTACTTCTATTGCCACTGAAATTGTTCTCCTGCTCTATATAACCTATATACAACCGTTTATTTTACAGTTTGGCGTCTACTTCTCAACAGCAACACCAGCAGGCGATCGCTCGCTATGATTTTCCCTCGAAATTTCCACCAACTTTCCCTAAAAAACGGTATTCTAGTCGGAGTTCGTCGATCGTCTACCCGGATTCGCTTGGGTTTGCCTCATCAGGTTACACAGCGGCAAGCTCAACTTCCAGAGCCTCGCGCACCACGGAGATAATTATTTTTTATCCATTCCCAAAAACAATCTTTTTATTAATTGCCACAACTACAGGATTTATTTTTAATTAGTCATCCTTCCGGAAGAAGCCAAAAGACATTCAGAAGCAGTAATTAATTTTATATTTGCTATCTATATATAAATCTTCTATTTCTAACGTTGACATTGGCTAACATCAATGCTGTAAAGCACTTGGAGTCTGGATTGCAAAATTTTCCGAAGGTCAGATTGTAGTAAACGGTCATGTTGTAACAGTTTACTACAATCTGACAATAAAAAAAAGATTTAATGCTAAAATCTCATGCTGAGAAAGTTTATTTTTGCTGCTGTGTTACGGCATAAAAAGTCGAACGATTGCCGGATTTAGGGTGTCTGATACAGGAAAGGAAGTGTAGAAACTTCAATATGACAAAGTTGAAATTATGAATAAAATTTTTACCTGTGGGCGATCGACCAAAATTCCGCTCCTAAGTTTGTCCTTGGCTGTGGTGGCAAGTCTGCTGCCCTTTCCTGGGACGATCGCCAGTCCGCTCTCTGCATCCCCCAAACAGCCGTCTAACCCTACTAAAATTATCTCAGTCGATCGACAGCCAGCACTACCAACCGCCTCAAAATCTCCCAAAAATCCGACAACAGTGGCGGCGAATCCATCCCCAGCAGAGATGATAAACGCTCAGGCAACAACGGGCGCGCGATCGCTCGAAATAGAAGAAATTCGCGGTACAGTCAGCTTTAAAGGGCGGCCAGCGGTTGTGGGCGATCGGCTACTCGCCCCCGGAGACGAAATCATCACCGGCCCCGATTCCACAGCCCGTTTAGGCATCGACAACAACCTCGGCACCGTGGAAGTTGGCGAAAAAACCGCAGTCAGAATATCCAATTTGTCAAGCAGTGCAGGCGGCGAAAAAGACACAGCCATTTTTGTCAGCAGGGGGCGAGTCAGGTTGTCGATCGGCAAAACTGCGGCGACAACTCCCGCAGCCAGCACCTCAACAATTATCCCGCCGAACCAAATAGCGTCCCTCAATACCTTCAGCGGACTCGGCAAATCGAGTCAAATTGCCCAACAAAAAAAATCTGCCAAAACCGCCCCAGTCAGGGTTGAAACCCCAGAAGGCGTTGCGGGAGTCCGCGGCACTTCCTTTGGCGTCAGTGTCGGCGGGGGTAAAACCGCAGTCGAAACGATTGAAGGTGAAGTCGTAGTATCCGGCAACACCGACTCGGAAGTAGTTGTCAACAGCGGCAACTCCACGACAATTTTCCCTCAAACCTCGCCCGTGGCGCCCTCAGCCAGCCCTCGCCTAGCTAAACTCAAAGTCCGCAGGTTGTTGAGACTCAGCGGCAATATCTATCGCCTCAGCGGTCAAATTAACCCGATCGACACACTTTATGTCAACAACGAAGCTATTAAGATCGATCGAAAGGGCAACTTCAAGATCCAAGGAATTTTACCTCCAAGCCGCCGCCTCCAAATCGTAGTGCGAGGGCCGTCAGTCACAGAACGGCACTACAGCCTCGCCGTTCCCTAAACAACCTCTCAGAGCCAATTGCGCGGGCAGTCTCTGAGGATCTGAGTTAGATCGTAAGTTTTAGTTGAGTTGATTATTTCGTGTAAGGGCGAAGCATTTCGCGGTGAAACTTCGTAAGCCCAGCCGCGTCTAAATCTTAAAGTCAAGTTTAATTCAATTATTGTGAGGTGTCCCGCTCGCCTACAAATATAATTTAGATGCCCAAGAGATTACTCAAAATAAATAAATTTGGCGTTAACCTTTCGCCATTACGGTTTTGTAAAACTTCATGACTATCATATGCGTTCCGGTTGCATCGGAATCATAAAATCGAGTCAATAGTTAACAGTCAAGCATTCAGTTTTTAAATAGCAAGTCAACAGCCAACAGTCAACAGTTAACAATCAACAGGAGTGCCACCGCAATTGATATATAGCTATCCTTGCATCCTTTGTGAATTTCTTACTCCCTCCCCTTGATAAGGGGAGGGTTGGGGTGGGGTAAAAAATTTAAAAAGGATGCGAGGATTGATATAACTCCTCTCGAAGGTCGGACTCAAATGTCAATGATTTCGTCAAATTAATTGCATGAAGTTCAAAGAATGGATCGATCATCTCAAACAAAATCAACTGCTCGGCCTCCGGCAATATATAGCAACAAATCCTCCCTGGATGACAGGGGCAGTAGTAGGTATAATGTCTGTCATCATGCTGCAAGTGGGAATGTGGAAACCCCTTGAATATTTGGGATACAAAACTCTCTTTCAAATTCGAGAATTGGGAATTTTGCCCAATCCCGGATGGGATGAGAGAATTGTGGTAATTGCGATCGAACGGCATTCCCTGCAAGAATACGGTCAATTTCCTTGGCCCCGCAACCGCTACGCCGAACTGCTAGAAGCACTGAAAAAATCTCCCCCTACAGCAGTTGGTTTTGACATTCTTTTTCTCGATCCAAGTCCGAAAGATGATATTTTAGCCGCTGCAATCGTCGCCAACGGCAAAGTTGTACTCCCTAGAACCCCCAAAGAAGAACCCGTAGCCTCTTTAAAAGCAGCCGCCGCAGGTGTCGGCCACATCAGCCAAGAAGCCGATAGCGACGGTATTACCCGCGAGTCAAAAATCTTTCTCAACGGGATTCCTAATTTCGGTTTAGCCATGACTCACAGGTACAATGCTGCTAATCCCCAAGATCCAGTATTGCTTCCACATTCAAAAAATAAGCAGGAAAAAAAAGTTTGGATTAACTGGCCGGGGAAAACAGAAAATCTATCTACCTATGGTTTTGTTGATGTCGTAGAAGGTAGAATTCCCGCAGATGCTCTGACCAATAAGTTAGTTTTAGTGGGCATAGTTGCTACGGGATTCGACCCCATATCTTCACCTCTCAACAAGACTACGGCTGGGGTTTATTTATATGCAGCGTTGGTTGACAATGTGCTCAATCAACGCTTGCTGCAGCGGCTGCCGGTAGTGGTAGAAATTTTGTTATTGTTGGGGATTGGCCCGCTTACTGCTTTGGTTCTGGGCAAGCGAGGTGTTCAAGAGAGAATTGCGATCGCTCTCGGTTTGCCTATAATTTGGATTGCGGCTGCTGCTTTGTTATTTGGCTTCTTTTTTTGGTGGGTTCCGATTGCCGCACCTATCGGCACTCTCATTTTATCTAGCACTGCTTTGCAACTGCGGGAACAGTACGAAAAGCAGCAGTTGATGAGGTTATTTGAAAAGCACGTCGATCCAGAGACTGCTCAGCTTATTTGGCAACGCAAAGCTGAGATATTTGAACAGGGAGAACTCGAACCTCAAGAACTTACAGCAACGGTGCTGTTTATGGATATTCGTAGTTTTACTTCGATTTCAGAAAAAATGCCGCCGCGAGATTTACTCACCTGGCTGAACAATTATTTGCAAGCGATGACCAACTGTATTATGGATCACGGCGGCGTTGTAGATAAATACATCGGTGATGCAATTATGGCAGTTTTTGGGGTGCCTTTTTGCCATACCGAATATGGACAAATTCAACAAGATGCTTTGAATGCAGTTGCGGCTTGTATTGCGATGCACGAACGGCTGCACCAACTTAATCAGCAGCTTAGAATTGAACGCAAACCTTTAATTAAGTTTGGCATCGGTTTGCATACCGGACAGTTAGTTGCTGGCAGCGTGGGCGGTTCCAGGCGTTTGAATTATTCTGTGATCGGCGATGCTGTCAATGTTGCTGCTAGATTGGAGGCGATGAATAAGGAAATTGTTTCTGACAGTCCTTTTAATTTGTTGGTGACGGCGAGGACTTTTTCTTACGTGCGCGATCGCTACGAAGGCCAAAAAGTAGGCTCGATTCAATTACGCGGCAAAAAAGAAGAGACTGTGGTTTATGCTATTTTGGGCGAAAAGCATTAGTCAGTTGTCAGTTGTCAGTTGTCAGTTGTCAGTTGTCAGTTGTCAGTAGGGAAAATTACCTTTTTTCCAATTCCCCATTAGACATTCCCCATTCCTAATGACTACTGACTACTGACTACTGACCAATCTAATCAAATACGCTTAGCCGCAGACTGTGAGCTATTTTTTCTAATAGAAATAAGCCACCGATAGAATTTCCGTCTTTATCCAGGGGCGGACTGTAAAAGCCGATCGCACCTTGACCCGGAATTACCGACAGCATTGCCCCGCTAACTCCCGACTTGGCCGGCAGTCCCACCCGCAGCGCAAAGCGGGCGGATGCTTCATACAAACCGCAAGTTGCCATCAGTGCTTTGACAGTACGGCTGTTTTCGCCGATTTGTCGATCGCCACTTTTTACCAAAACCATCCCCAGCTTAGCTAAATCCTCCACACTTCCCGACAAACAGCAGACGCGGTTGTAGGTTTCTAAAGCAATTTCTGCATTTTGAATATAACCAGATTCTACCATTCTCAAGGCTAGATTCCAATTGTTTGGATTCGGATTTGTCTTCACTGAATCGAGCATTAACTCATCAAGAAATAACTGACTGTTTGCCTGTTGATTTAACCATTCGAGCAAGTTTTGACAGCGCGCCACAGCATTTTGACCGGGAATCAAAGACGCTAGGGCGATCGCTCCGCTATTAATCATCGGATTTCTCGGCTTCCCTTCGTCTATTTCGAGTTGAATGAGGGAATTGAAAGGCAGTTCCGAAGGCTCACAGCCAACGCAGTCAAATACCCTTTTTTCGCCCAATTCGCACAGCAAATAAAGCAGCACAAAGGGCTTGACTACACTCATCAGCGGGAATGTTTGAGCAATGCTACCCCAGCTCAAAAATTTACCGTCAATTGCCCGAATTTGCACGGCAAATCCTTGTCTCTCGGCTCGCGCAAGGAGAGGTATGTACGCGGGGATTTGACCGAATTTACTGCAATTTATTGCCTCTTTTGCCCAAGCTGCTAGTTGTTCGGGTTCCAATGAAGATAGTTGGCTGGTGGATATATTCACGCTCGATTATTTCGATCATTTTAAATTTTAGATTGGTATTCCTGGCGCGATATTGAGCCATAAACCCGGTTTATTAACGGAATTGCGTCACTTGGGCCCGCTGCGGGAAGAAACTGGGTTTCTTCGGGGATCTCAACCAAGCTCGAACTTCAGGCTATTGACGTTTCTGCCCACCGGGAGCAAATAAATTTTTCATAAAAAACCTGTACTTTGCATAAACATCTCCCCTTCACCCCGATATATAAGTAGCAGCTTCAAGGCCAGGCTGCTATCTAAAAAAAACCAGCACTAGCTCGAAATGCCTTCAGATGCTTATGTTTAAGCCCCTGTAAGGGGCGAGGTGCATATTTAACTTAATTCTTTCAGAGTTCGCGAAATCCTGTCCGGAAAACCCCCGAACCTTTAAGAATGTACTATCCAACCGGATTCACCAAAACCAGGATAAAAAAATGGCAGATGAAGCGAAAGCAGAAGCACCAAAGCCCGCTCCCATGATTTTTAAGGGTGTGTGCAAGGAGGGAGTTCTCAAAGGCAAAGAAATTGAAGGCAAACTAGATATCAAAGTCAACGTCGAATCTGTCACAACCCCAGAAGCACCGCCCAAAAAATCCGAGTGGGAGCCAGTTATCTTTTGGGTATTGTTTGCATTCATGGCAAACTTGATTGTCGGCGACCCCGCCGGAATGAGAAAAAAATACAGCTCCCCACAAAGGTCTCATTCTCATCAGATGTTAAACCAATCTGGGGAGCAGTCGCTGTTGCCTAAGAAAAACACCAGCAACTTGCCACTTTAGGCTCTGGGAGCCTGCCAGCCGCGCAAATAGTAATAAAAAGACCCGAAATATTCATCGAATACTCGCGTCGTAGTTACCAAAGCTTCTGCACTGGGCAGAAAATCTCCCGCGTCTAAGCGGAGTCTGGATTTTCCTCCTGATGTGGGTTGAAAAGTGTAGAAGTCGGTAGCCCTAGGAATCACCTGGATTCCCATATTCGCAAAAGCGAGGCTGGCACGGCGCATCTGAATCGCAGATGTTACCAGGATTACTTTGCGCGGGGCGCCACGGCTGTCGAGTATCTTTCTCACTTCTTCAGCGCTGGTGCGTATGTTGCTGCCGTTATCGTCTAAAACGATACTGCTCCGCGGCACGCCCATGTTGTTTGCCAGCAAAGTCTCGATATCCTTCGCTTCCCCAACATAACCCTCCAACTCGGGTCTGGGGCCAGCGGTAACGATGACCATCGGTGCCACTTTTTGGCGGTACAAAACGGCAGCATAGGGCAGGCGATTACCTGTATCTGTCAGTTGAATCGCTACTCGGTTGGGGATGTGAGGCTGAGTGGTTCCCTTGCCTAGGAGAACTATCGCCGCGGCAGTTTCATCGCAGCAAGCTGTGCGGACGGCAGCAGCGGCGTCCCGTTCTGCTTGGTCGGCGAACCAGTAAGCGACAACTGGCATACTCGAAAGGATCAAAACTAGCAGCGCTGCCAGGATCATTCTCGGCGCCGGGTTGCGGATGCCCCCGTTCGTGATCAGCGCCGACGCAATCACCAGCAGAGTGATGGAAAAACCCAACGGCTTAAAGAAGAAGGCTATGAGCCCGAAAATCGCTGCTCCGACTGGTGTGTCTGGCGCAAAAAAAGCCAGGAACAAAAGGCTGATCAGCAGCAAAACGCGCAGTCGGTCTAATAACGGATTGTCTTTACCTCCTGATTGATCCCACCACGATTTGATCAGTGAGAACAGGAGGAATAGAAATAGAATGCGAGCTAACAGTTCTGGCATCTTGCAATATTCTGTGTCTTCATAAATTAGTACGGAAGTGTGGAAACGAGCGCGAATTTAACTGCGGGAGGAAATACGGGCATCGGTGGGTTTTTAACTTTCGCGAATAACGCAGTCCGATCGCATTTATTCTGATGCTCGATTCCGGTCAGCTATCAACTATTGGTTGCAGGGTGCAAGCCCGCTACTTCCAGTCACAGATTGCTGACTGTTAATTGGTAATTGATAACTGGTAATAGTTGATTGGTAATTGGTAATGGAGCGAGGACGCCGCAGGTGGAATTGACAATTCAAGCCTGCTTTGTTCTGCCTACTTTTTTCCCCATTACCTGTTACCGATTCAGCAATCCCAATTTATCGGCGCTTCAGTTGATTCCGAATTGCCTGCGTTACCGTTTGAATTACTTTAACACGAGCATAATACTTGTTATTGGCCGCAATTAGCGTCCAGGGAGCAGCCGGCGTGCTGGTGCGCTGAATCATTTGATTCACCGCTACTTCATAATAATTCCACTTTTCCCGATTCCGCCAATCTTCCTCGGTGAGTTTGTATTGTTTAAATGAATTGTTTTGCCGCTCTGTAAACCGCTTTAGTTGCTCGTCAGGACTGATGTGCAGCCAGAATTTAACTAAGACACAACCGAAACTGGTGAGTTGCTCCTCAAATTCGTTGATTTCCTGATAAGCTCGGCGCCATTCGGGTTCGGTGGCAAATCCTTCGACTCGCTCGACGAGCACTCTACCATACCAACTTCGATCGCAAATGCTGATTTTACCAGCAGTTGGCAGCCGCTGCCAGAACCGCCAGAGGTACTGATGCGCTTTTTCTTCGTCTGTCGGCGCCCCAAAGGCATTAACGGTGTAACTGCGGGGGTCTAATACATCCGTCAAGCGTTTGATTGCTCCTCCTTTACCGGCGGCGTCCCAACCTTCAAACAGCACTAACACGGGGATTTCCTCTTCGTAGATACTTTGTTGCAGTTTCCCAAAACGGCTTTGTTCCTCGCGAAGTTGCTGTTTGTATTCGTCGGGCGACAACGATTGAGTTAAATCTACTTGGGCCAGCAAGTCGGGTTCAGTAGGTTGTAAGTGTTCTTGATGCGGCAATTGTATCGGTGCTGATTGCATCGTTCGTCTGTCTAAGGCTTCTGTAATTGTCGCTGCCATTTGCGTTAAAACTTTGACTCTCGCCCACCGCTGACAATCGCCTTCTACTAGCGTCCAAGGTGCGGGGCCCGTGCCGGTTTGGGCTACCATTTCTTCGGCAAAAGTTGTGTATTCTTGGTATTTTTTGGCTTGTTTCCAATCTTCGGGTCGCACTCGCCAAGCTTGTAAGGTGTCGTTTTCTAGTTTTTTGAGCCGATGCTTGAGTTCTTTTTTGCTCAAGTGAATCCAAAATTTGGCAATTGCGGCGCCGTCATCAACCATCTGCCGCTCGAAGGCATTGATTTGCCTGATGACTGTGGGTACTTGGGCGTCGGAGACTCGATCGAACAATCGGTCTTCTAAAATGTGAGTGTACCAACTGTGGTAGAAAAAACCAATTTTGCCGCGGGCGGGGAGTTTCTGCCAAAACCGCCACAGGAAAGGATAGCCCATTTCTGCATCTGACTGCGGCCAAATCGGGTGGACGGCAAACCCCCGCGGGTCCATGTACCCTACCATTTGTTTGACTAAAGCACCCTTGCCGGCAGCGGCCCAGCCTTCGAGAACGATAATTGCGGGCAATTTTTTTTCCCAGCAGGCTAGTTGGAGCGATCGCAACTGTTGCATTAAAATTTCTATCTTGGCATCATAGGTTTCTTTATCCAGCGAAATATCTAAATCGAGGTTGTCGAGCATATTTACCTCATATTAATCTGTAAAAAACAGTTTAACGTTAGTTTAACGTTTGGATAAAATTAAATCATCAACTCAGGCAAAAACGTTATATAAATTACAGTTACGGCTGGTTAAAAGCCGGAGCGCTCCTGCAATCAAATGCCAGCCTCGTTAATACTAGCAAGAACCCCTCGATTTTAAACTTGCAAAAAAAAACAGCTCAGGTTATAGTTGAAATAGGGAACTTTTAAATAAGTTCAATTTCTCCCCTCCCCCGATCGGGCGAGTTAACAGGAGGAGCCAAAAACCCGTGAAAAAGGATTTATTGTAAAACAGAGCAAAAGTAAAAATCAACTACCCGGTGGGGGTGACAACTTCTTTACTTAGCTGTAGAAACTTTATTCAAACAATAGTTACTTAAGCACCAAGCTTGGTAACGAAAGAGAGCGCGACTCATCGACATCCAGCCATAAACTCACATACAAAACTAGCCCGAAGGGGCAAACCAATTTTTATGATTGCCTAATTAGATAAAACCTGAAAGCCTGGGTGATATAAACAGGTTTCTGAGTTTTATCGACACCACAATAAATCTGCATTACATCCGCGTTTATCCGCGTTTATCTGCGGTTAAGCATCAAAAACTCGGATTTTTGCAAGAAATTCACTGTACTTGTTTGCCAATACCCATTAAGAGGAACAGTCCGAAGTTACGGATTGCAAGTTTTCTATGAATATCTTAACAACACGCTCCTACAAGGGCGAAACTGACTGGTGCGCGATCGCAAATTTGATCGATGCTTGCGAAGCAGTGGATCGACTCGGCGAAGAAGTGTCAGCAACTGAACTCAAGCTAATACTTGATGCACCCAAACTCGACAAAGCCCGCGACGTGCAGTTGTGGGAAGATGGTAATTACAAACTAATCGGTTTGTCACTCCTAGATATACCAGATTTCCCGGCTGAAATAGACGCTTGTCTGTGGTTTTATGTGCATCCAAATTTCCGGGGCGAAGGATTAGAAAAAGACATAATTAAGTGGGGAGAAAAGCGGCTGCGCGAAGTGGCGAAAGAACGGAACTTGCCCGCGAAATTGCGTACCTACAGCCGGGAGGATAAAACAGATGAAATCATGCTTTTAAAAAAACAGGGCTTTGAGGTCGATCGCTATTTTTGGACAATGGCCCGATCCCTCGCTGAACCAATACCAACACCCGAATTTCCCGCAGATTTTGTGCTGACACACGTATCAGGAGAACAAGACATCCAACCCTGGGTAGAAATGTTCAACCAGTCATTTATCGATCACTGGAATCACCACGATTTAACTGCCGAAACCGTGCGTTATTGGATGCAAGATCCGAATTATAAGCCGGAATTAGACTTGATTGCTGTTTCGGGCGATTCTCTGCGGGATAGCTTCGCTTCACGAAAATTTGCAGCTTTCTGCGACTGTCAAATCAAACCCCAAAAAAACGCCCGCAGTGGCACAAAAGACGGTTGGATTGAATTGTTGGGTACGCGGCGCGACTTTCGGAAAATGGGTTTAGGAAAAGCGATGCTATTAGCTGGTTTGCATAAGTTGAAAGCAGCGGGTGCAAACACAGCTAAACTCAGCGTTGATGCTGACAGTTTGACGGGGGCAACAAAGCTTTACAAATCAGTGGGTTTCCACCCGATGGAAACTTGGATCGAGTGGGCTAAGACTGTGTAAACCCGTTAGGGTGGTCAGAAACCGGGTTTTTGCGAGATAGTGCGTTACAGTCGCCAAAAATGGCAAAAAACCCGGTTTCTTTGGTTTTTGAAGCGCACCGGGCGGATGTACGCTGATGGACGCATATTTAAGATGCAGTTTGTTTGGTGACTTCGACATAAATATGTTCTAACCGCACCGGATACCGAGCGATTGAATCAATAGAAATCCCATCGAACAGCAGAATAATCTCTTTTAATTCTAAACGTTCCGGCAGCCAAAAAGCTAAATCGCTACCGTAGCGGCGGGGAATGAAACTGTATTGTTTAGCGCGGGCGATGACTTCAGCTTCTTCCTCGGTTTTTACGACGATAATCTCTTGGGCCGGAATCAGTTTTTGCAACTCCTCCAAACTGCCCTCCGCCACAATACTGCCATTCTTTAAAATCCCAATCCTGTGACACAGCCGCTCAGCTTCATCCAACAAGTGAGTTGTCAGCAAAATTGTAATTCCTTCCGATTGCAATCGCTGAATTAACTCCCAAATTTCATAGCGGGCCTCAATATCTAAACCCGTTGTCGGTTCGTCTAAAATTACTAACTTAGGCTGGTGTACCAAAGCTACCGCAATATTCAAACGGCGCTGCATTCCTCCGCTCAAAGTTTCCACGGGGCTTGTAGCTCTATCTGTCAAATTTACTGCTTTCAAACAGTGTCTTACTTGATAGCGCCGCTGCTTGCGCTCTAAGCCGTAAATTTGAGCAAAAAAGTTGAGGTTTTCTTCGCAGCTAAGGCTTTTGTAAAGCAAATTTTCTTGGGGCGCTACACCTATTAACAATTTTGTAGCTTCGGAAACAGGTTCGCCATTGATAGAAACTTGACCGCTATCGGCATTTAGCAAATTACATAAAATATTGATAGTAGTAGTTTTTCCTGCCCCGTTTGATCCGAGCAAACCGTAAATTTCTCCAGCTTGAATGTGCAGTGTTAAATCTTTAAGCACTGAACGCTCGCCGTAAGACTTATTTAAATTTTCAATTTGCAGCACTGCTTTAATTCTCCGTATTATTTTATATATTTACGGTTGTTTCTGAACGATTAAACCGCAGAGGAAGAGAAGAGAGAGATGAAGAATTAGGACATAATGAGATAGTTTTAAAGTCTTCTTTCTACTCTCAGCATCCTGCGGTAAGAAAGCCATCCACCTACAATCATGGCAATAGAAAATATGAATAAATACCAAAAGTGTTCTGCAATATCAGCCAAATCTTTGCCGTCAGCCCACACACCCATCAGCGCTTCGTTCATGTGATAAACTGGGTTATACTGGGCGAGATCCAGCAGACTTTTGGGAAACAGCGAAGTAGGCAAAAATGCGCCTCCTAAAATCAACAAAGGAACGCCGAAAGCCGCTACTAGCGAGTTGACATCTTCAGTGCGCCTCGCAAACTGGGTGCCGAGAATAAAGCCTACACCTACATAAGATACAATACTGAGCAGAATAATCGCACATCCTAACAGGATTGAGCCTTGAAATTTTGCTCCTAAACAAGAGGCGATCGTGTATACTAAAATTACCTGACCGATGCCGATGCAACTGTGAGCAAGGAAAATTCCTAAAAAGTAGGAAGTGCCGCTCAGCGGGGAAATAAACAAGCGTTTGAGGGTATGCTGTTCTCGCTCTGCTACTACTGTTGCTACGCTACCACCGAGACAGCTAAAAAATAAAGCTGCTCCTACTAAGCTGGCAGGTGCAGCAGTTTCAAAGGCTTTTGCTGTGCTGAGATTAGCGCGTTCTTTTAAAATTAAACCGTTAATTACCAAGATAGAAACTGGAAATATACTCCACAAGACTAAGCTGCGTCGCCGCCTCCCCAATTCAATTAAAATTCGCTGCGCTACTGCGAGCGTTTCGTACCAGTATTTCATAAGAAATCTATTAATATTGTTGTGAGAATTGGGAATTGGTAATGACGCCACCGGATATCATACCATAGAGATGCCAATAAGTTAAACTCTCAATAAAAAACCCGCAGACGCGGGTTTTATGATTTTAGGGGGATAGGTTTTAGCACCAGTTAAAAAAAAGAACGGAACAGTAACAAGTTCTAAACCCCTATCGAATCAGTTATTCCCAGCAAATCGAAAATGGTATAACTTGTCGCCCTCTGTCGCTGCTGTCAATTAATACTAAAGTTCTTACCTCTGTAGCATCCTTGAAAAGAAGTTAAACTGGTGCTGTTTCTCTGTTCCAATTTAGTCACGAGGGAAGAAGTATTGGAACTGTCAGCGGTAGCACCCCACTTGTAGATAAAGTCGCCGAGATTGTCTCCGGTTTCTTCGTAGCTGTGCTCTTCAATTGGAATTCCCGAAACTCCTGAAACAGTTTGGTTGTGGTATCCGTTAACAATGATTTTTTCGATTACTGCGCCCGGTTCTGCGGTAATGTTCCATTGCACGGGTTCATAAGCTGAAAGCGCGAGAATTATTGGCTTGTTTCGGCGTTCTACTTTGACTTCGATCCTCTCCGAGGGCTTCGCTAACGCACTTTTAGATAAATCTCGGTTCTTGTGATCCGCATTGGCTTCGTAAACGCCTATTAAATGAAGTTCTTTATTTCCGCTTGACGAACCGATATAAGCTGAAAAATCGTCGGAACCGCCAAGCCCGCAGTTGGCGCCAGAACTAATTGGGGAAATAAAAGCTGTTTTTTCGGCTAGTTTCTGCTGCACAGTTGGCACTACCCACAATCCGGTGCCGATGCCTAAAGCACCTATCAAAGCGGCCGCGATACCGAAAGGAAGGGCATTTGTGAGGTGGCGAACAACTGGTTTTGCTGTTAGTTGAGATAGGGTTTGCTGCCAAGTTTCACCAGTGCGATCGGCATTCCCGCCATCGAGACAGGCCAATAAACCTAAACTTTCCGGCTGTTCGAGCAGACTTTGAACTGTTTTCCCTTCGCCGACGTAGAGATTTCTAGTTTCGGTGTCTAAAAGCAGCCAGTAGCGATCGCCCTCGCCGAGGTTGTACTCTTGTACCGCAGGATCGACTAAATCGTGCTGCAAAAACACCAGCCAAGCCATATTATTGCCCGTGCCGACTGTTTTGCCGTCGCTGGAAATAAGTTGGTCGATGTCGGGTTCCCAGCGCCAAGCTACCCAGCGACTATCTCCTCGATAGCCGAGGGATTTTTCCAGTTGCGGATGAGCGGTTATTTCTAAACGTTGAACTAAGTTTGACACTAGATGTCCTCCTCAAGTGCGAGCGGGTCTAGAGCAATTTTGTTTCAATTTATTAAAACAAATATTTTGCTCATGAAGAGCCTCCGAATAATCGGGTTAATTTTGTCTCGCTAATGTTATCAGCCGGTACTTTCCCAACCACACTGGCTTAACAAAAATATGCCTGTTGAATGGTTTAGCTTGAGAACTTGGAGCTGGCAAGCACCCGCCTGGTAATAATTTTAACCTGTGCTGATAACTAATCCTGTGACGGATTAAAGCTAGCTATCTATCACTGCTTCTACCTGGTTGTCCAGTTTTAAAAGAGTGCTTGGCTAATAGCGTCTACAAGTTCTTAGCTTAACTTTTATTTCGCTACTCTGCTACAAAATAGGGCGATCGCACCTGACATTAATATTATGCAGGCAAATAAATATTCCGGCTTTCTCGCGGGTGAAATATCCATGAAAAAGAGAACATTTCCGAGAAACCCGGTTTCTGTGATGAAAGTTCTGACACTTCGCCTATTACTAGCGGGGGCCATCAATCGCATCTCTAGTCGGTGCAAGGCCTCCGGGGCTAAAGGAACTCGGCGGCACTCTCGGAAGATTGAGATTGGGATTGGGAACTAAATCGCTGTTGCTGTCGCCAGCAGTTCCACCCGTGGGAGACGCACTATTATTGGGACTGGTACTCGGCGAACTTCCCGGATTGAGATTATTCTGATTGGTATTCGGCGAAGTTGTCGGATTGGCATTATTGGGAGTGATATAGGGCGAACTTCCCGGATTGAGATTATTGGGATTGGTACTCGGTGAAGTTCCCGGATTGGCATTGGGAGTACCTGCGGGTGAAGTTCCCGGATTAGCATTGGGAGTACCTGCGGGTGAAGTTCCCGGATTGGCATTGGGAGTACCTGCGGGCGAAGTTCCCGGATTGGCATTGTTGGGATTGTTGGGATTTGCGGTGCCTGTTGGAGTAGTTATCGGGGTGCCGACAGCATCTCTGGTGATGGCGTTGGGGTTCGGGGGAGGAGGCGGAGGAGTGCCTGCATTGGGGTTATTTGCAGGAGCATTGGCGGGGTTGCCCGCAACCGGATTAGTGTTTTGGGGAGAAGCATTGCTGCCGCACAAGCTGACTAAATCAAAAGTTGTGCCGCCTCGCGTTTCGATGAAGCAAACCGGCACATTTACATCGGGGTTTGAGGCTCTGGGAAAATCGGCTGTTCCCGGCATGGGACGGCTAAAGGCAGCTTCAGCCATCAGTGGGGTCAAGGCCGCCGATAGAGCGGCGATTGTTCGCAATAATCTCATCAGCGTTTCCTCAAATGTATAATTTTATTTTCTCCAGTATTGCCCATAAATTGCCAAGTGTCGTCACTCTAAAAGCCGATCGATCTTTTTGACAACTGCTTCTACAGGCCCACCGCTGGCTGCAACATCTCGCGCAGACAGAAAGTACAGGTAGAAAAAGGCGAAAGTGCAACAGTCGCGCATCCGTTGCCCTTCTTCCTTGATATTTTTAGTACCGAATTCGCGGGTCAACGTAAGCGTTCAAAATATCAATTACAATGCTGGCAATTACGACAATTGCCGCAAAAAACACCACAATACCTTGAACAGTTGGATAATCCCGCAAGCTAATCGCTTCGTAAAGACGATTTGCCAACCCCGGCCAAGAAAAAGTAACCTCTGTTAAAATAGCACCGCCCAACAGTGCAGCAAAAGTCAATCCTAAGACAGTAATCACCGGAATTAGTGCATTTTTCAGAGCGTGAGCCCATAAAATCTGGAATTCTGGAATGCCTCTAGCTCTAGCTGCTTCGACATAATCTGCTTGCAAAGTTTGCTTGAGATTCACCCTGACAATGCGCTCGAAAATGCCGCTCAAAAGAATCCCCAAGGTCAAACTCGGAAGTGCCAAATAATGCAAAGATGTGAGAAACTGACCAGGGTTAGCGCTCAGGAGACTGTCAATAGTGTATAGTCCTGTGTAGCCTTCGGGGGCGGGGAATGTGACGGGAAAGCGAGTTCCCAAGGGGAACCATCCCAACTGCACCGCGAAAATTAATTGCAAAACCATGCCGGCCCAAAAAGCGGGCAGCGAGTAAGTGATAATGCCAAACAAACGACCGACAGCATCGAAAATAGTGTTGGGGCGGGATGCTGCCAGGGAACCGATACTGATGCCGACAATTAAAGCTATGGCCATGCTACAAACTGCTAATTCGACTGTAGCGGGGAAATAGTCTCCGATAATTTGCCACACGGTTTGTCCGCGAGTGGTGATGGATGTTCCCAAGTTCAGACTGAATAAGTCTTTCATGTAGTTGAGATATTGCTGCCACAGGGGTGCGTCGAGGCCGAGTTGAGTTCGCATTGCTTCTTTGGCGGCTGCGGGAGCTCGTGAGCCGAGAATGGCATCTATGGGGTCGCCTGGAGTAGCGCGCAACAATAAAAATACTGCTGTGGTGATTGTCCACAACATTAGCGGTGCCAGAAGCAAGCGGAGAAAAATATAAGATTGCAGGGCTTTGGAACGAGACATAATATTTGGGAATTGAGAATTGGAAATTGAAAATAGACAGTTGACTGGATTTTACTTACATCTTGCACTATTCTCAAGAACAGGAAAGATGCCTGTTCCACAACAGATAAATTTTATTTTAAACCGTTGCTCCTCGCCCGCCATGAAAGGATGATTGAGAATGGCTCCAGATATCAGTTTTAGCGAAAAAGCCGATCGACTTTTTCGCAATTCCCGATTTTCTTATTCCCCTAGCAGTGATTCAAATGCAGCTTGCAAAGACTTGATATCGCCTACTCTGGCTACTAACAAGTTTTCGCTGCCGGCATCCTGCAGCCTGTGTCTCCAATACTGGATGCTATCGGAATTGTTCATCCAGAAACTAATCACGGTGTTTACAACTCGATCGACATCCCAGCCGCGGTTAGGAGAAACTTTCTCTACGGATGCCACAAACGCATCGAGAGTGCACTTTCGGTTTGCCAAGTATTCTACACCGGAAGGCTGCCGTTGTTGCAGCAATTCCTGCTGCTGGTTGAAAAACGTTAAAGTTGGAGATACGCCCAGGATTTCAAATGTATAGTTCATGTCATCCTCCAGAAGTATTATTTTGCCCAAATGTCGATCGTCCAAAAAGCTGAAAACACTCAAATTTATCGTTGGCGCAAAATCGCCTACGCTTAAATTTTTCCCGATAGTTTGCTCTGGATTTTGCCAACTTATTTTATTAATAGCAAATTTTCAAAGGGAAGATTGTTAAATTGTTTACATTTATCGCAATCGTAATCCTCAACAATGATCGGTATTTTTCCAGCAGTATTTTCACGTAGGTTGGGTGGAGGTACGAAACCCAACCTACTTTCTAAAGATTGTTAAATTACTTACAGTTGTCCGCCTCGCCACCCTCAACTCAACTGACAAGAGAATAGCAGTGGTATTTTTGGAGCCACCAAGTTGCTAGGTTTTCTCAAATACCGCCGAGATTAGTGGTAGCTTAGGTTCAGGGAATTTACAACAAGCATACGCAAAGTCGGTATCTGTCAAAATATTGATGTTATTGAAAAGTCTGAGCAGTTGTGTGATGAAAAGCTCGCCCAAGATGTCACTGAGCCTAGTTTTGTTGATACCGCTGGTGGTGCAAATCTCCGTAGCAGTGGGCGTGACTGGATGGCTGTCGTTTCGCAACGGCCAGAAAGCTGTTAATGACCTTGCTACGAGGTTAAGCTTGGAAGTTGCAGCGAGGACGAAAGAAAATTTCCGCAGTTTTGGGGATGTGTCTCACCTGTTCCTGCAAATGAATAGTGCTGCCATCGCCTCTGGAAACTTAGACCCGGAAGACCTCCCCAACTTAGAGCGCTATTTGTGGAACCAGACCAAGCTGAGCGATCGAAATACAACCATCTACTACGGTGACGAACAGGGAAAATTCCTCTTGCTCAAGCGAGAAGCAGAAAACTTAGTATACATCAGAGACGAATCAACCGCTCCAAACCGCGAAATTTATCGCCTAGATAGCCAAGGAAATCGCACTGAGCTAATCCAAACCGTCCCCTATGACCCCCGTACTAGACCGTGGTACAAAGCTGCCAAACAGTCAGGAAAAGCCTCTTGGTCTCCCATCTACCCCTTCGCAGCCTCGCCAGTTCTGGGGATTACGCCGGTGAGGCCTATTTACAATGAAACAGGAAACCTGCAGGGGGTACTGGCAATTGACCTGACTCTTTCTCAAATCAGCGATTTTCTTAAAAGCATTAAAATTAGCCCGTCAGGACAAGTTTTTGCGATCGAACGCAGCGGGGAAATAGTCGCCAGTTCCACAGACGAATTGCCCTTTGTCACCGACAAAGGCGAACAAAAACGGCTGTTGGCGACACAGAGCAAAAATTTGCTAATTCGATCGGCCTCCACATACTTGCAAAAACGATTTGGTAGTTTTGAACAAATTGACAGCAAAGGACAGTTTACCTTCGAGATAGACGGCAAACGTCAATTCATTACCGTTGTTCCCCTGCAAGACGGTCGCGGCCTCGATTGGCTGATTGTAGTCGCCATCCCGGAAGCCGACTTTATGGAGCAAATTAACGCTAACACTCGCACAACTATCTTATTGTGCTTTTTTGCCTTCGTACTGGCGATCGTACTCGGAATTTTCACCTCTCGCTGGGTTGTCAAACCGATTACCCGATTGCTGGAAGCTTCCAAAGCTTTAAAAAAAATGTCGGAATCATCCGACTTCACCTCCCCAGAATTAGACGGCCAAGTCGAAGTTCAAGGAGTCAAAGAAATCGGTCTCCTAGCTCAGTCTTTCAACCAAATGGCGCGACAATTGCGAGCGTCTTTTGTTGCCCTAGAACAAACAAACTCTAGTTTAGAACAGCGAGTAGCAGAGCGGACTGCCGAACTCGAAGCCGCCGAAGCAGAGTTGCGGGCTTTGTTCGCAGCTATGAACGAATTAATTATAGTTGTGGATGCCAGCGGTCGCTATTTAAAAATCGCGCCCACAAATCTTTCTCTGCTCTATAAACCAATCGAAGAATTAGTTGGCCAAACAGTCACAGATGTGTTTCCGCAAGCTACAGCCGACAATTTTATCAACCACATCCGAGCAGCTTTAGATACTCAGCAAACTGTCAGCATCGAGTACGATTTAACCATTGACGACCGCGAAGTTTGTTTTGCCGCCAGCATTTCGCCACTTTCAGAAGAATCCGTAATTTGCGTAATCCGCGACATTACCGAACAGAAGCGAGCCGAATCGGCGCGACGGCAAAGGCAAAAACAATTGCTCAAACAAAATACGGTTTTAGTAGAATTGGCAAGAAATAAAGCACTTTATCGAGGTGATTTAAAAGTAGCTTTGAGGCAAATCACCGAAGCGGCGGCTCATACCCTAGATGCAGAACGAGCCGGAGCATGGTTGTACGATGAAAGCCGATCGAAACTGCAATGTCTCGACCAATTTTACCGCAGCAACCACCAGCATTCCCAGGGTAATGAACTCGCAGCAGCAGACTATCCAGCTTATTTTAAAGCTTTGGAAGAACACCGGACGATCGCAGCCGATGACGCACTCTCAGATGTGAGAACCAGAGAATTTGCCGAATCTTACTTTGCAAAAGTGGGGACTACATCAACCTTAGATGCGCCGGTGCGGCTGGGAGGACAAACCGTCGGAGTCATCTGTATCGAACAAGTGGGAACTCCTCGTAACTGGACATTAGACGAACAAAATTTTGCTGCTTCCCTAGCAGATTTGGTATCATTGGCGCTCGAAGCGAGCGAGCGCGATCGTACACAAAGCGCTTTGCGTCAAGCAGAACAAAAATATCGTAGCATCTTTGAAAATGCCGTCGAAGGCATTTTTCAAAGAACCCCCCAAGGTCACTTCTTGAGCGTAAATCCAGCTTTAGCCCGCATCTATGGCTACGCCACTCCCGAAGAATTGACATCAAATCTCACAAACATCAGGCAGCAAGCTTACGTCAATCCTCAGCAGGGGGACAAGTTTATGCAGGTGATGGAAGAATTCGGAGAAGTTTCGGGGTTTGAGTCACAAGTTTACCGCGTTGACGGCAAGATAATTTGGATTTCCGAAAGTGCGCGTGCAGTGTGCGACGCCGACGGCGAGGTACTCTACTATGAAGGCAGCGTCGAGGATATTAGCGATCGAAAAGTCTTTGAATCCGCCTTGCAACTCGCCGTAGAAGCAGCCGAAGCAGCTTCCACCGCAAAAAGCGCATTTTTGGCAAACATGAGCCACGAACTGCGAACACCTCTGAATGCCATCATCGGCTACAGCGAAATGCTCCAAGAAGAAACCGAAGAATTGGGTTACGATGAACTCACCCCAGATTTAGACAAAATTCGCACTTCCGGCCGACACTTGCTATCGCTAATTAACGACATTCTTGACATTTCTAAAATCGAAGCCGGCCGCATGGATCTTTACTTAGAAACCTTCGACATCGCCGCCTTGATTGAAGAAGTAGCATCTACTGCCACGCCGCTAATTGAGAAAAACGGCAATACTCTAAACTTGGATCAAATTACGAATATCGGCACTATGCACGGTGACATTACCAAAGTGCAGCAGATTTTATTGAATTTGCTGAGCAATGCCGCCAAATTCACTCAAAACGGTACAATTACCCTCACAGCCAGCCGAGAAAAAATTGCCGACGACAGCAGCGAAGCAAAACAAGAAAACACTTCTGAACCTGCGGCAAGTTCTCAATCTTCAATTGCTAGTAAAGAATTTTTAGTTGTTAATTGTACAGATACAGGAATTGGGATGACTCCCGACCAGTTGCAGCACATTTTCCAACCCTTTACCCAAGCCGACGCTTCCACTACCCGCAAGTACGGCGGCACCGGTTTGGGACTGGCAATCAGCCAGCGTTTTTGCCTAATGATGGGTGGCAATATAGCAGTAAAAAGTCAGGAGGGTGTTGGTTCTACTTTTACCATTCGCTTACCTGTTAATCCGCAAAATTACGGTGCATAACTGTTACACCGGCTCTGCCTGGAAACTAAAAATTACTAACTCCCAATTACCTTTGAATGCTTCTCGGATCGAGAGCATCCCGCAACCCATCCCCCAATAAATTAAACGCCAAAACAGTCAAAATAATCAGTATCGCCGGAGGCCAAACCAACCAAGGCTGCAAGACTAAAATTGAAGCATTAGTAGACAGGGATAGTAAATTTCCCCAAGAAGGATCGGGCTGTTGAATTCCCAAGCCAATTAAACTCAAAACCGACTCCGCCACAATAAAACCCGGAACCGCCAAAGTAGCAGAAATAATTACATAAGTAGCAGTTTGTGGCAACACGTGGCGGACAATAATATAAATTGGGTTAGCACCCATTGCCCGCGCCGCTTGCACAAATTCTCGTTGTTTAATTGACAGTACTTGACCGCGAATTACCCGCGCCAAACCCGCCCAATTGATAAATGAAGTAATCAGCACAATCAATATAAATCGCTGAGCACTTGTCAATCCTGGTGGCAATACTGCTGCTAGCGCTACTAATAAATAAAGACCGGGAATCGTCATCAATACTTCGGCGAAGCGCATTAAAATACTGTCAATCCAACTGCCGAAATAACCAGATATGCCTCCGATCAATAATCCCAATGGGAAAGAAATTGCTATGCCAACTAAACCGATGCTGAGGCTAATTCTGCTGCCGTGTACTAAGCGACTGAATTGATCGCGAGCTTGTTCGTCCGTGCCTAAAATGTTAATTTGACCTCCTCCTGTAGTACCAAACAAGTGCCTGTCTAGTGGCAAAACTCCTAAAAACTTATAGGGGGAAGCTTTGACAAACAAACCGATAGCAGAGGGTTTTTGCCAGTCTACAATTACCTCACGAGCGCCGGTATTAGCATCCACCGGGCCCTGAGTAGTCGGATAAACGTGGGGCCCGATAAAGCGCCCATCTTGGGTGCTTAAATAAATCTGAGTGGGCGGCAGCAATGAACCGTTTAATTGAGAGTCGTAGGGGTCGTAAGGTGCCACAAATTCGGCCAAAAGTGCGACTGTATAAAAAATTAACAGCAGCACGGCTCCCAACCGAGCTAGAGGATTGTTTCTAAGATTTTGCCACCATTTCATAAGTTTTTAGGTTTGAGGTTTTAAGTGGGCTAGTAATCAAAACTAAAGTTCTTTGTATAGACTTTAGTCTTTTCTTAATGGACTCAGCAGCCAAAAGTTAATTGCTGACTTATAAAAGTTTTCCCAACTGAATTACTTACTACAAACATTAGACTACTTTTGTTCATCTGCGAGCAAGATTATTCTACTTTCATCTTCTGGTATTTTCCCTAATTCCTCGCCGCTAAAAGGATTGTAGAAAAACGAGCCTGTTTGGGGTGGCAATTTGGGATTGAGTACAATTTCTACTATACTTTTTACTACTCCAGTGAGCGGAATTGCCAGGATAACTCCCAACAATCCTCCTACTCTACCTCCTAACAGCAAAGCTGTGAAAATAATTACCGGGCTTAATCCGGTGAGATTGCCCATGATTCGGGGAGCTACTAAATTATCCTTGATTTGCTGGAGACCGATCGCCACTACCAACACTTGCAGCGCCAGCCACCAATCAATAAAGGCTACAATTATACTAACAGTGCCAATTCCCAAAGTTGCTCCAATAAACGGAATTATTTCCGTCAACCCTATAAATACCGCAAACAACAGAAAAAACGGAACTTGCAGCCACCAAAAAGCCAGAGTCAACGAGATGGCCATCAAGAGTCCCAGCAATAACTGTCCCGATACAAATCGCTGGAGGTTTCGCTGCAAAGTCTCTGTTAAAACATAGCGAATGTCTGGGGAAAAAATACTGGTCAAACCCTGCCAAACTCTTTGCCCGTCTAGGAGCATATAAAAGGAAATTACCACAATAAAAATCAAGTCCAAAAACCAGTTAACAGTACCGACAACTAAGCCTAAACTCGTACCGGCGAGCGCCTGCACTTGTTCCTGCACTTTCGCTGATAACTGCTGCTCCAATATTTGCACGTTAAACGGCAAATTGCGCTCGGCACTCCAGGCTTGAAATTCAGCTAGCTGCAGTCGGCCCGACTCCAATAAATCCGGGAACCTCACCCCCAACTGGCTCGCTTGGCTGAACACGGGCGGCACAATAGTTAAACCGATTACTACTACTATCACACCCGCAGTTAAATAAACCAGTCCTGCAGCTACTCCCCGCGGCAAAAATACTTCCAGTCTTTTTACTGCATAATTTAATAAAAATGCAATGAGTCCCGCTGTTACTAAAATGCTGACCAGTTCCCCAACATAACTGACAGCAGTCAGGGTAAACCATCCCGTCACTAGCACTAGCAGCCAAGTAATTAGAAACTGTTGGAGGGGAGAAAAAAGACTATTCATTTTGATTTTTTTTAAATAAAGTGGCACAATTTTTTCAGCAGATGTGCCGTATTATACAGTAAACACATGAGAGTAGAAGTTAGGAATAATCAGTTCAAGATTAGACTGAGTTTTCTCAGCATTGATAGATAGGTGACGACCAAACCACTTGGGGAGAGACAATGCCAGCCCGATCGCCCCGACGATCGCCCATCGCGCGAATATTCAGTATGCCCCGCACGCAGATCAAATTAAATATCGATCGCACAAACTCCGATCTATTCGCCATTGTAGGGTGAAATGACGCCGCACTCACCCAAAAGGGGGACGCGGGATTGCTGAGGCTATCCGCTAAAATGAATCAAATATAAAAACCGCAATCTTTCTTTACAATAAAAAAACCACAGGCTAATAGCGGCGAGAGGAACTACCGTGACCAATCAAGTTTTTTCAGAAGCGGAAGAAAAGCAACCCCTTACCCCCGTGGAGAGCGGGCACGACAGGAACTCAGCAGTGGATGTAGCTGAAAGTGAAGTCTCAGACAACTCTCACTGGCAATTCTCCGGTGAGGATGATGAACGAGAAGTTGCGCTGGAAGTTCCAGAAATCGAGGAGGAACAAGTTTGGGAACCAGAAGCAACGGAAGTTGGGCCCCCCAAAGAAATCAGGTGGCCTGCCTTGTTGGCGGGCGCAGGGATTGGCGTGGCTGCAACGTTACTAGCAGTAAAATTGACTGGGGGCAATCAGAGTTCGCCTCCTGCCGCTCCAATTCCATCGGCAACTCAGCAGGCAATGGCTCCGACGGTGACAGTGGCGCCTGTGGAATCTGCCCAGGTGGGTGAAACTCTGGAAGCGACGGGCACCGTGGCAGCCTATGACTTACTGCCAGTGCTACCACAAGCCAACGGTTTGCAAATCAAGCAGGTGTTAGTGAATGAAGGGGATGCGGTAGAAAAAGGTCAGACGATGGCGGTTTTGGACGATTCGGTACTACGATCGCAAATTGCCGAAGCCCTTGCGGGAGTACAATCAGCCAATTCTACGGTAGAACAAGCCGAAGCTCAGGTACAGCAAGCCGAGTCAGCCCAACAAGAAGCCCAAGCCGGCGTTGCTCAAGCCCAAGCTGGCGTTGAAAAAGCCATCGCTGACGCAGCGCAAGCCAGAACAGGCGTCGGGCAGGCAAGGGCCGGTGTGGAACAAGCTAAAGCTGGTGTCACTCAAGCTAAAGCCGGCATTGCCTCCGCTCAGGCTAAATTAGATCAAGCTCAAAGAGAAGTAAATCGCACCCAAGATTTGGCTTCTCAGGGAGTAATTAGTCGGCAAGATTTAGAAAGGCGAAAAACGGAACGGCAGACTGCTGTTCAAGACTTGAACAAAGCTAAAGCTGACTTGAATACAGCTTTACAAGAACAGAATAAAGCAGCAGAAGAAGTGCAATCTTCTCTTGCTAAAGTAGCTACGGCAGAAGCTAATATCAGTACGGCTAGAGCAGCCCTCAGCAGCGCTCGTGCTAAAGTGAATACGGCCGGAGCGAGTGTCAGCAGTGCGAGAGCAAATGTGGGAAATAACGCAGCAAGTGTCCGCAGCAATGATGCACAAGTCAAACAGTTACAAACTCAATTAGAACAAACTATTGTTCGAGCGCCGGATAGTGGTACTGTGGCTGAAAGAATTGGTCGAGTTGGCGATGTTTCTTCGGGAAGTCAAAAACTATTTTCGATTATTCGCGGCAACAAGCTGGAACTGCAATTGAAAGTACCGGAAAGTCAGGTTTCGCAAGTGCGGCCGGGAACAGCAGTGCAAATTACTTCCGATTCTGACAAGCGGATTAAGTTGTCAGGAACTGTGCGAGAGATTTCGCCGGTAGTTGACCCGCAAAATCGGCAAGCTACGGTGAAGATTGATTTGCCGGCAAGTGAGTTTTTGCGATCGGGAATGTTTTTGCGCGCATCCATTGCGACGGCAACGGCTCAAGGTTTGAAAGTCCCCGCTAAAGCTATTTTGCCGCAACCTGACGGCAGTTCTATTGTTTATAAACTTGTCGGCGAGGACAAGGTGCAGGCTCAACCCGTGGAAATAGGGGAAATTTCCGGGGGTGCGGTGGGCGATTTGACTGCTGCTAAGGTGGTGGTTAAAAAAGGTTTGAAGGCGGGCGATCGGGTGGTTGTTAGTGGCGCTGGTTTTCTTAAAGATGGCGCTGGGGTTAAGGTTGCTCAATAGTTATATCGATTCCGGTAGCACTCCTTATCATTGTTGACGGTTGACGGTTGACGGTTGATTGTTGACTCGATTTTATTATTGTGATGCAACCCCAATGAGTGTTGACTGTTGACTGTAGAAGGCGGGGTGGAAAAACTCAAGGGTTGAGTGTTAAATGTTGACTCGATTTTATTATTGTGATGCAACCGGAAACGATATCAGATGAGGAGATAAGATTAGAAATAATATCAATTGCGGTTGCGCCGGAATGATAGAAAATCCGCGCTTCATCGTCCTGATCAAGTCGAATTAAGCTGCCAACAAATAAGTCGCGCAATTTTCATTTTTTTGACTCACAATCAACAGTCAACAATCAACAGTCAACAATCACGAGATATCTGTTCGTAGCGGCAACCTCACGGTAAACGTTGCCCCTTGTCCCTCACCCGCACTTGTGGCAGTAACAGTACCGCCGTGGAGTTCTACTAAATGACGCACGATCGACAGTCCTAGCCCCAATCCAGAGTCTCTGCGAGAGTAGCTACTATCCGCCTGACGGAAGCGATCGAACACATAGGGGAGAAAATCAGGGGAAATCCCTTTACCAGTATCGCTAACTTGGATTTGAGCGATTCTATCCATGTAGTCTAATGCGATCTCAATTCTTCCTCCGGCTGGGGTGAATTTAATCGCGTTTGAAAGTAGATTCCACACCACTTGTTGTAAGCGACTTGGATCGCCCAAAATCTTTGGTTTTAAAGGGCTTAGCCTGGGTTCAATTTGAATATTTTTGGCTTCTGCGGCGAAACGAATCACCCCGATCGCATTTTCAACCAGTGGATTGAGTTCAACTTCAGAAGCATTGAGCCGAAATTGGCCTGTGGTAATCCGCGAAACGTCTAAGATGTCATCGATGAGCTGGTTTTGTGCTTTGGCGGCGCGCTCGATCGTTTTTAGCGCCTCCTGGGTTTTAGCCTCGTCAAATTTTTTCAGGCGCAGCAACTGTGCCCAGCCAATCATCGCATTGAGCGGCGTCCGCAGTTCGTGAGAGAGGACGGACAAAAACTCATCTTTGACGCGGTTAGCCTCCTCAGCAGCGACACGAGCCGATTGTTCTTGAATCCGAAGGCTGCGTTCTCTCTCGAACTGTTTTTGCTCCGTGATATCCTCGATCGCCAGCAGAATCATCTGTGTATCGCCAACCGGAGGCATTTTGCGGGCATTGAGCTGCATTATTTTATGCCCGATGTGTTCAAAGTCATGCTCGACTTCAAAATCTTTAAACTGGGGATTGCCTGCCAGAATTTCTTTGAGGAGCGATCGCAACTTGGGAATATTCCACTGTCCATTACCGAGATCGAAAAATGATCGGTGCTCAGTTTGGCTCGGCATCACCTGAAACGTCTCGTAGAAAGAACGATTGGCAGTGAGCGCCCGCAGGTCGAGATCTAGCACTAGCAATGGTTCCCGCACGGTTTCCACGATCGTTTCGGCGTAATTTTTCGCTTCCATCAAATGCTGGGCGCTCACTTTTAGCTCGTTGATATCCACCAACATCAGCACAGCCCCATCAATCTTGTGGTCGAGCGTCCGGTAGGGTCGAATATGCAGATCGTACCAACGACCGTCTCGATCTTGAACCTCCTGAACTTTCAAATTGAGCGTGCGGATCACCCCTAAAATCCATTGCTCTAAGTCTGGTACTATCAACTTGTGAGTGATGTCGCTCAAACACCGCCCGACATCGGCAGAAATCAAGTTGAAGATGCCTTCAATTGCGGGAGTAAACCGGCGGATTCGGAGGTCATTTCCTAGCATCAGGATCGGAATATTGATGCTAGTCAGGAGATTTTCTAAATCGTTGCTCACCTCAGTCGATTCCAAATTGCGCCGCTGCAATTCGTCATTAATCGTGTTGAGTTCTTCATTTGTTGCCTGAATCTCTTCTTTCGCCGTTTCGAGTTCCTCATTCATGCTTTGCAACTCTTCGTTGCTCGACAAAATCTCTTCGTTGGCGGCTCTCAAATCTTGATTAGCGGCTTGATGTTCTTGGACGATCGCTCCGAGATGTTCCTTTGTCGTTTTCAGTTCCTGTAGCAGCCTTGCAATCTCCTCACTTTCACCCTGTGAAGCATCAGAGTTGACTCTCTCCTCGTTAGCAGCAGTAGGCATTCCAGAGATCGGGGACTCCTCTTGAAACAACACTAAAAAATAGTCTTTTGCCACAGCGCCGGCTTGGAATGGAATCACATTAATTCCGACCTGCCGGAGGCGAGTACCGTCTTTAAGTTGGAAGCCTGTCCGTGCGATCGGCTGCTTCTGATGTGAGGCTTCTTGAATTGCAGTACGCAGTTCCACGCGCAATCCTTCTTTTGCCATTCTCAGCAGGCTAAAGCTCGCTCTACCGGGAGCCGGTTCTAGGTAGGCATTTGTCTGTCCTCGAAATTGCAGAATCTCGCTGGCTGTATTAATCACGACCCCGACAGGGGCATAGTGATTCAAAACAATGCGATCGGCCTCTTTCTCCATTTCGATTTCCTCCAATCTTTCCGTGTGCTGCGCTGGTGGGTTGGGTGGTGTCAGAGGATAGTTGCTAGCATTTAAATCCATGCTAAGCCAATGCGTTACCTGTTTTTTAGTATAAATTTTATTCTTTTTATCGAATACCGCAAACAATATTGATGAAAACTCTCCAACCGTTTCCGAAGTGCCTAACAGCAAAAAGCCCGCGGGCCCAAGCCCATAGTGGAACATTGGCAGCAGTTTTTTCTGCAACAGGGGTGTCAGATAGATCAGCACGTTCCGACAGGTAATCAAATCCATCCGCGAAAAGGGCGGATCGGCGATCAGGTTTTGTCTAGCAAAGACGCAGAGTTCGCGCACGGGCTTAGCGATTTGGTATCCGCCCTCGACTGGGACAAAGAACCGATTTAGGCGTTCGGGTGAAATATCGGCGACTTGGGCATTGGTATAAAAGCCAGTGCGAGCGATCGCGATCGCATTTTCGCTGATGTCTGTGGCATAAATCTGAATCGGCAAGTTAGTAGATCGAGCTGCTAAAAACTCTAGCAAGCAGATCGCCATCGAGTAAGCTTCTTCACCCGTTGAACAGCCGGCAATCCAAATTCGGATCGGTTTTTTCGGCGATTTATCTTTGACGATTGCGGGAAAAACAGTGCTGCTTAAGGCCTCAAAGCTTTCTGGGTCGCGGAAAAAGCTGGTGACATGAATTAAGACATCGTGATACAGCGCCGTTAGTTCTGCCGGGGTGTTTTGGAGATATTCGGCATAATTTTCGATCCGTTCGAGCTTGTAGAGCAACATCCGCCGATGTATCCGTCGCTTCAAGGTGGTTTGCTTGTAGTGAGTAAAGTCAACTCCTGTAGCCGCCCGCAGCAAACTGTAGATCAAGGTGATCGCATCTTCGCTTGCGATCGCATCTTCGCTTGCGATCGCATCTTCGCTTGCGATCGCATCTTCGCTTGCGATCGCATCTTCGCTTACGATCGCATCCTCGCTGCTGGTCGATTCTGTCGAAGGCAGATCACTCATGTAGGGATGACGGCCGATCTCTGCTATTTTATAGGCTATTTTTTGCGGTGGCAAGATAAAGTCTACCTGACCCGTAGCCACCGCAGTATTCGGCATACTGCTAACTTGTGCCGTATCTTCACATTGGGCAAAAGTAATACCGCCTGCGGCCTTAATCGCTTTTAACCCTTGGGCACCATCGCTATCGCCCCCGGACAAAATGACGCCGATGGATTTGTTCCCCCGTTCTTCGGCGAGGGAAAACATAAAAATATCGACGGACATAAATACCCCCTTTCGTTTGCCGCGAGGCGTTAGCTTCAGCACTGATCGCTCGATGGTCATGCTGAAATTCGCGGGGATAACGTATACCTGATTCGGTACTATGAGCATCCCATCTGTCACCTCATGCACGGGCATCAGGGTCGATCGAGCCAGAATCAAACTCAACCCACTTCCCTGATTCGGCAACATATGCTGAATTATTATAAACGCCATGCCGGTATCGATCGGCAAATGGCTCAGTAATTGGATAAAGGCCTCCAATCCACCCGCAGATGCTCCTATTGCGACTACAGGAAATAAATCGTTTTGATTGTTGTGCGGCTTTCTATCAGTTTTGATACCAGCTTTAGGTCGAGATTTCTTGGGATACTTATTCTGACTCATTTTTTTGACCAGATAGCTTCCTGGCGGCGTAATATAGTTATATTGCCTTTATTTTTAATATATATATATATATATATATATCAAAATGGATAATGAGTCATCTACCTGCCGATATAATCTCTACGCGAACTCGGTCGGCGCGCTCAATCGATTTTAAAATTCTTATTTGGGATTGCGAGCTTTCCTAGTGGGGGACAAGATTGAAACGGGAAATCCCGTATAAATTATGCTAATTGTACTGTTAAAAGTGGACAATCAGTGAACTTTCCAGATTCTGCGATCGTAGCAATTTTATGAATGTTTGCGATCGAGTGGAGTTCCCTAAATGCGGCAACTCCTCAATAAACTTCCAACCGGAATCTTTTGGGATCTTCTCAAGCATTGGCGATCGGGAAAAGCTGTGGGGAAACAAAACAGTACAATTAAGTAGCTCAACCTAAAAAAACATAACATCCTACAGAACCGCAATTAATCTCGTTTTTAGCCAGGTTGTGGCGAGCGCAAATTCGCTACCGCCCCGTCGAGGTAAACTATCTCTGAATTATTTTCTCACAGCTTCATCACTGCTTGCTGGGGCATTTTTACCTTTTGATTCATTTCCAGAGTATCGTCGATTAGCCGTTGCCAATATTGCTTGAACTCAGCAATTGCTCCCTGAACTTCTTCTGGTGTTGAAGTTTGAGGCTGTTAATTTGCAGACACACTCTAATAACTTAATTTTTTGTTATTTTCCCAAAATCCGGCACTTTTTGCTAAAATCTTAAATAAAAGTAACAAAAATATATGGGAATTGGCTGAGGGAAATTAGGGAAATCCCAGCAGCGCTGCAAAGTTCGGATTCTCAAGACAGGCTGCGGGCGGGTAAGGGCTGTGAGAAAGGGCGATTCTGCGGTGGCGCTACCGATGTTGCTGAGGAAAGTGAAGGATGGGGAGTTTATGGTGCGATCGATCGTGGCGATGGGATGGCTGCAAACTCAAACTGCGGAAGCTTTGGCGGCGCTGTTAAAAATGACGCAGTTCGATCGCGCGATCGGAATGTGCGATCCGAAGCCGCTAACTCTTTGTCAATGTTCGGAAGCGAGGCGATCGCTCATTTCGTGGCAGCTTTTCCTGGCGATGACAATTGGCTCGTCCGTCGCTGTACGATGGCTCGGCTGTGCGATCGCTGTCGCCCAAAATTGATTGTCAAAATGCTATACTCAAAATCAGAAAATAGTTGTACAATGTTTTTCTAGTGGTTTTTTACCGCTGCGCCTCCAAGGTGAAAGCAGGTGAAAGCAAGTAAAAAACACTAAGCGCGGGCGTAATTCAGTGGTAGAATGTCAGCTTCCCATGCTGAACGTCGTGGGTTCGAGTCCCACCGTCCGCTTTGACTGAATTTTCATAGAATTATGAAAATTAATTAGTGCTATCAATTCAATCTATGGCTTATTTCTTAACCGCTGCTTTATATAAGTTCGTTGAACTACCTGATTTTGCTGAGCTGAAAGCACCGCTAATCGATTGTTGCAACAACAACAACGTCAAAGGCACTATTTTGCTGGCTCAAGAAGGCATCAATGGCACTATTGCCGGCTCGTCCGAGGGCGTACACGCAGTGCTGGCATTCTTGCGTAGTGACCCGCGTTTTGCGGATCTGGTACACAAGGAATCTTTCTCGGAAAAAGCACCTTTTTATCGCCTGAAAATACGCTTGAAGCGCGAAATCGTCACGATGGGAGTACCGGACATTAATCCCCGCCTCATGGCTGGCAAATATGTTAAGCCGGAGGAGTGGAATAAGCTGCTTGACGATCCCGATGTTGTGGTGGTTGATGTGCGTAACGACTTCGAGGTATCTATGGGTACTTTTGAAGGTGCTATTAATCCCAAAACAAAAAGCTTTTCTGAGTTACCTGAATGGGTGCTGCGGGAAACTGCTTTACGCAATAAACCCAAGGTGGCAATGTTTTGCACCGGTGGTATTCGCTGCGAGAAATCTACTGCTTTTTTGCGTACTCAAGGTTTTGAGGAAGTCTATCATCTCGAAGGCGGAATTTTAAAATATTTGGAAACGGTGCCGGAAGCAGAAAGTCGTTGGGAAGGTGAATGTTTTGTCTTTGATGAACGAGTTTCGGTTGGTCAGGACTTAAAGCCGGGTAACTATGAACTTTGTCGCGGTTGTCGTCACCCGATTAGTCAGGAAGATAAGGCTTCGGAATTATTTGTACTTGGTGTGAGTTGTCCTCATTGTCATGACTCAAAAACTGAAACCAAAAAACAAGCCTTATCTGAACGTCAACGTCAGATTGAGCTTGCTAAGCGTCGCAACCAAGTGCATATAGGCGCGCGCTACGATGCGAAGAAAAAAGTAGATGGTGCGATCGACTAATATTATTATTCACTAAGCTTAAAGAAACCCCGTTTCTACGAAAAATCTTGTTTAGCGACGAGAAATCTACGAAGAAACGGGGTTTCTGACCCGAAAAACCCGATCGTGCGATCGACTAATTATATCGTTTCCAGTGGCATCGGAATAATAAAATCGAGTCAACAGTTAACAGTCAACAGTCAACAGTCAACAGTCAACAGTCAACAATAATTCCGGTGCAACCGGAATTGATATAATATGTCAGCAACATACCCGATTTTGTATTCCTTCCGCCGCTGTCCCTATGCTATGCGGGCGCGCTTGGCCTTAATGGTTAGCAATCGGGTGTGTGAGTTGCGGGAAGTTGTTTTGCGAGACAAACCACCAGAGATGTTGGAGGTATCTCCCAAAGGTACAGTACCAATATTAATGGATGTTGACGGGCGGGTTCTAGATCAAAGTATCGATATCATGTTGTGGGCATTGAGACAACACGATCCTGAAAAATGGTTGATGCCACAGCAAGGTTCCGTTACAGAAATGCTGGAACTAATCGCTCTATTTGATGATACGTTTAAATATCATCTTGACCGTTATAAGTACCCCGATCGCTATCCCGGTGTTGATGCTCAAGTACATCGTTATGAAGGTTCTTTATTTCTGGAACGACTCAACTCACAGTTAAGTGCCACTAAATATTTATTTGGTAACAATGTAGCATTGGCTGATATGGCGATCGCACCTTTTGTTCGTCAATTCGCTCATACAGATCCAGCTTGGTTCAACGAACAGCCTTGGCCACCGCTACAAGCTTGGTTAGCAGAGTTTACAGACTCTCAAATTTATAGCAGTGTGATGCAGAAATACCCGAAATGGGAATCCGGTAATGCAGGCGTTGTTTTTCCTTGATCGTAAGTAGGTATTCTTATTCGCTGCCCGGATATTTATTGAATACCAAAATGTTAGTTACCATGCTAAACTTATTGTTTTCCGAATAGCAGATTGACTGTCATTTGACTAAAAAAGCGACGCAGGCGAAACTCGCATCTTGCTAATTTTTTTAATGTGAAAGGATGTACTGTATTCTAGTAAGTATTGTCAGGCTAAAACTATGATTGATGTTGGTTCATTAGTTCGATCGCCCAGAAACGATTTGGGAGTCGGAAAAGTTGTCGAGGTATCGCGTACCGAGGCGGTAGTTGAATATTTTTGCTCAGTTAAAAACCGCATCCGCAAAACTGTACCCTTGGGTTTGCTGCAAGAAGCCAGACTTCAGCGCCAAACCCGCTGCTACCTCTGGAGTACAAGTCAGGAAAGATGGATTATCGGTCGAGTTTATGACTGGGATGAAGATAAATTAGAGTACGAAATTGACCTGCCCGACAGCCAAAGTTTGCAAGCTGTCGAAAGCGAACTTTACGTTCGCTGCAATATCCCGATCGCCGATCCGATCGACATTTTAGCAGTCAAAGGCCAAGAAACGCCGTATTTTCACGATCGCCGATTGGCATTCGTTCAATCTGCGATCGAACAGCGGGCCGTCAGCCGCGGCATGACCGGTTTAATTTCTGCTAATATAGACCTCTATCCGCACCAAGTTGAAGTCGTCCGGCGCGTCCTAGAAGACCCAATCGTGCGCTATTTATTAGCCGACGAACCAGGACTGGGAAAAACAGTAGAAGCCGGCACAATTCTCCGCCAATTTCTGCTAGATGAACCCAACGGACGCGCTGTGGTTCTGGTTCCGAAATACCTGCTCGAACAGTGGCGGCAGGAGTTAGAAAATAAATTCTATTTGTCTCATTTTGCGGATAGAGTGCAGCTTGTTGCTATTAGCGAAATCAATCAAGTTAGCCGCAATGCCAACCTAGATTTTCTGATTGTGGATGAAGCGCATGATGTGGCAGCAATGGCAAATTCGAGCGATCGCGCTCAGCAGCAGTCGTTTGAACTCTGTCAGAAACTAGCTCAAAAAAGCAAAAATGTATTGTTATTATCTGCAACGCCAGTTATCGGCCATGAGCAAGATTTTCTAACGATGCTGCACTTGCTAGATCCGACAACTTACCGTCTTGATGACCTGGAAAGCTTTAAGGAACAGGTGCAAAACCGTCAAGAAATCGGCCGCGCTTTGCTGGATTTCAGAGAAAAGGCCAAGCCTGCTGTTTTGCAAACAAAACTCGCTCAACTTCGCACTATTTTTGCCAAAGATGATTATTTAATCGGATTAGCAACAGAGTTAGAAAGTTGTTTGAAAACTAAAGAAACCGCAGAACAGGCTCGGCTTGTCCGAACTATTCGCACTCACGTTAGCGATACCTACCGCCTGCATCGTCGCATCCTTCGCAACCGCCGGGATGCGGTTGAGGATGTGATTTTCGAGCGAGAGGCTGTCCCTAAAACTGAGTACGATCTGAATGATGAACAGTGGTCGGAAATTCAAACCGTACTCGATAAATGGCGCACAGTCGCTCCCAAGTCTAGCGAATATCAGAGAATATTTCTGCTATTTTTCCGCGCTTCTGGTACTTGGCTGAATGTTTTAGAACGGGTTGTCAAAGCTCGCTTGCAGAAAAAATCGACTCCTGAACTCGATCGCGAATTTGGACAAAATGACACAGCAATTTTGACCAAAACGGAGCTGTTTCCAGAAGAAAGGGAAATGCTGGAAACCTTGCTCAATACCCTGGAAAAGCCCCAGGAAGGACTCGATCGACTGAGTTTGTTACGAATCGCCATTCTCCGATTTTTGGCAGTTGCTTTGAAGGTTCCGCGCGAGTATCACAGCAAACCTCGCGATTTGCTGTCGAGAATTCAACAGCAAATTAAACGGCCGATTCCAGGCGAGCGTTTCCCGAAAATTGTGATTTTTACCAGTTTTACTGCAACTTGTAAAGAGATTGCGGAAAATTTAGCTAAAATCTTTGGTAAAAATGCGATCGCCAGCCATGACACGACCAAATCGGCTGATGAGGTTGAGGCTAGTCTCAAGCGGTTTAAGACTGAACCCCATTGTTTTATCTTAGTGTGCGATCGATCGGCAGAAGCAGGGGTAAATCTGCAATTGACAGATTGGTTAGTTCACTTCGATTTGCCGTGGTTTCCCAACCAGTTAGAACAAAGACTCGGCAGAGTCGATCGCATTGGTAGCAAAATGGGAGTGCAATTTTGTTTGTTTGCAGGCCCGGATATGCCAGAGAGTCCCCACGAAGCTTGGTTTCAAGTTTTAAAAGATGGGTTTGATATCTTCAACAAATCTCTTGCCAGCCTTCAGTTTTATGCTGAGGAAAAACTTCTCAAACTTGAAGAAAAGTTGTTTGCTGAGGGAGGCAAGGGCTTATCGAGCGAAATTGAAGCGATTAAAACTGAAATCGAACAAGAGAAAATCAAAATTGATGAACAGTACGTTCTCGATGAAATTGATACTCTTGATGACAGCGCATCTCAGTATTTTGAGTCTCTCGATAACTGCGATGCTAAGCATAAAGAAATGCAGCGGTCTACAGAAGGTTGGTTGTGTCAAGCTCTTCACTTCAAACAAATCGAACATCCGAGTATATCGGGGCTGATGCGCTATAAACCTACTCAAAAAACTTTAATTCCCTCGAACGATTTGATGACCAGATTGGTTCCTTATTGCCAGCAATATGGTAGTTACAATCGCCGCATTGCTCATCAGAATGCGGATGTGGCTCTTTACCGCATTGGTGAGGGATTGATCGATGCAATTAGCTCTTATATTCGCTGGGACGATCGGGGCCAAGCTTTTGCCATGTGGCGGCATGATGAAAGTTGGGATGCGGAACCCGGGAAGGAGTGGTTTGGCTTTCAGTTTAATTATTCCATCCAGACTGATGTGCAACCGGCAGAGCAAGTTTTGCAAGCACAAAACATCGAAAATTACAACTTGAAAGCTTTGCAGCGCCGCGCTGATGCTCTGTTTCTGCCCATTTTTGAAACTGTGTTTGTAGATGCTCGCAGCGAAGAAATGTCACTGGTGGAAGATGCGGAAATTCTAGCGATTTTGCAGCGGGCTTATAAGGGGAAAGGCGGGCAGAATCGGGATTACAATTTGTCGAAAAATCGCACATCGCTGATTGACAGTTTTGTCGATCCGCTAGAATGGGATGATTTTTGTCAAAAGGGACGGGTGGTATCGGAGAAATTGTTGCGCGGGCGATCGGCTTTTGTGGAAATGTGCGATCGATCTGCTGTCACGGCTGCAATCCAACTCGAAAACCGGGTGAATCAATTGCAGTTGCGCTTGCATCGACTTTCTAAATCCGAACAACTTTTAGAATCGGTTTTGGCTGATGAAATCAATACCGAAAGTTTGTTGAATCAAGCGGTTTTAGCTGGTATTCGCCGCCCGCACATGACTCTTGAGTCTGTGGGATTTATTGTGATTTCTGGGCGTCCTCCTGTAAAGTCGGAGGATGAAGGATAATTTGTTTGGTAGGGCGATCGCTCTTTTTGGGGGCGATTCCCTACCCTTCGGGATAGCTTCGCTTCACGCTTTTTTTGAACCGCAGATGTAGGCAGATAAACGGGGATGGACGCAGATGAAGGAAAGGGCGATCGGTTTTATCTAAACTGCGGAAATGACAGCAATTTTTAGGTGATGGGACTGCAAAAATGGTAAGATAAAAGGAGTAGTAATGAGTAGCAGTGATTTAGTTAAAAGCCACGCTTCGGCCTGACATCAAAGCGCGTCGATCGCATGGGAATTGAACCGCACAGCTAAAATGAAGAAGTCTCCGATCAAAATTTTGCTCGTAGATAATGATGGAGGGCTGAGTGCAACACTGGCAAAGGTGTTGGAGGCAAATCATTACGGGTTTGATCGTGCAAATGATGGACAAGTGGGCCTAGACTTGGCAGCCACAATTGAGTATGACCTGATATTGTTAGATGTGCAAGTTCCCAAACTAGATGGAATTAGTCTATGTCGGCAATTGCGATCGCAAGGCTACTGCAAACCGATCCTGTTAATGACGGCAAAGGATTCAGATGCGGAGGTGGTGGCTCTTTTCGATGCGGGAGCAGATGATTACATCAGCAAGCCTTTTGCTACGAAAGTATTACTGGCAAGAATCCGAACTTTATTGCGACGAAGTAAAGCACTTTATCCAGGAGGTTATACTCAGAATTCAGCGGCTAATACATTGACTTGGGGATATCTTTGTTTAGATTTAGAGTCTGGTAGAGTGACTTTTTGCGAACAAATAATTTCACTGACAGCAACAGAATATAATCTGCTGGAATTATTACTGCGAAATCCCGATCGCATCTTTAGCCGCAGTGCTATTTTGGATCGGCTGTGGGGATTTGATGACGCACCAACCGATCGCGCCATTATCACTCATATTAAGGATGTCAGAAAGAAACTGAAGGCCGGCGGCTTAACTGAAGAAATCATTGAAACAGTTTATGGCATGGGCTATCGACTGAAACCGTACACCCCATCTGCGTCGTCTCATTCAAATAATTCTGGGATTGAGCGCCCCCAAAAACATCAATCTCGCGGGGTAGATAAGTCCGATATCGACAAAGTTTTAGAGCGGTTTCGGGGAGGCTTCGACCAACAAATTGCTGTATTGGATCAGGCAAAAACTGCTATATTAGCAGGAAAATTAGAAACTGAATTACAGCAATCGGCAAAACGTGAAGCTCATAAATTGGCCGGCTCTCTGGGATCTTTTGGTTATCCCGAAGGCTCGAAATTGGCACGCTCTGCAGAGCATTTGCTAATAAACGATCGCTCTTTGACTGCTGAAGAAATTACCCGCTTCTCGGAATTGGTGACAGGATTACAGCAGGAATTAGCCACAACACCTATTAAATCAACCGCAGCACCAGTTTCTACTATTTCAATTTTCAACTATCGGGTTTTGGTAGTTGATGATGATGCTGCATTAACGGAGCGATTGAAAGTAGAATCCGCAGCTTGGGGATTGCGGATGAAAATTGCGCCGAATATTACTGCTGCCCGATCGCGTCTTGCCCTGTCCATGCCCGATGTGATGTTACTAGATTTAAGTTTTGCAGAGACAGAGGAAGATGGATTGACGCTACTGCGAGAACTGACCGAGCGATCGCCTAACCTGCCTATAATTGTTTTTACCGGACGAGATAGCCTTGCCGATCGCTTGGCTGTATCGCGCTTAGGTGCTAAGCAATTTCTCCACAAACCTGCAACCACCGAGCAAATTTTTCGAGCGATTTCCCGTGTTCTACCCAGTCCCAAAACTTCAGAAGCCAAAGTCTTAATCGTAGATGATGACCCTGTGATGCTGGTTAAATTATCAGCGTTACTGACTCCCTGGGGAATTGAGGTGACAAATCTCAAAGAACCACAGCAATTTTGGGAGATGTTAATTAGCACTGAACCCGATTTAGTAGTGCTGGATCTAGAAATGCCGATCGTCAGTGGCTTAGAATTGTGTCAGGTCGTCCGACAAGATATCCAATGGGAAAATTTACCGATTTTGGTGGTGACAGCCCATACCGATCCAGAATCTCTGCAACAAGCCTTTGCAGCGGGAGCCGATGATTTTATTACCAAGCCGGTACTAGGGCCTGAATTAGTCACGCGGGTACTCAGCCGAATCAAGCGCACTCGTCCTTTACTTCAGGGTGGGAATACTTAAATAAAACTTATACCAATTTTTTATGAGGCTGCATAGAATCCGATCACCCTGGCGCCCCCCTTAATAAGGGGGGGACAAGATTCCGATCAAAGTCCCCCAACAACCAGGAGGATTTAGGGGGATCGAGATATGTGCAACTTCACATTAAATTGGTATTACGCACAAGGGCTAAAAACCCGGTTTCGGCCTCAATCTAAAAAATGTAATTAATTAAGTAGATTAATGATAGATCATACTGATGAGAATTATGGGGAATTGCAACAACAGCAACAACAAATCCTTGCTAAAACCGCACTTTCTCTCTCCGAATCCCTCCAACTAGAAGATATTCTCAACACTACGGTAACGGAACTCAGAAACATTCTGCAATGCGATCGCGTAATTATCTTCCAATTTGCTCCAGACTGGAGCGGCAAGGTGGTGGTAGAGTCAGTTGGTTCAGAATGGAGATCAATCTTATCCACTCAGATACAGGAGCCTTGCTTTGCTGAAAGCTATATCGAACCCTTCAAACAAGGCTTATTCACCTCTCAATATGATACTTATACTGCCGAAATTGATACTTCTCACCGGGAATTCCTGCCAAATTTTCACGTTACAGCTAGCCTGGTTATTCCTATCCTTAAGGGAGAAGAACTTTGGGGATTATTGATTGCCCATCAGTGTACAGAACCTCGCGAATGGCAACCATCAGAAATTGAACTCATGCGACAGCTAGCAACTCAAGCTGGAATTGCCATTCAGCAAGCTGATTTATTTGAGCAAGTACAAACGGAACTGAGGGAGAAAAAACAAGCAGAAATTGCCCTACAAAAACTCAATACTGAACTCGAACAACGAGTCATAGAACGGACAGCCGAACTCACTGAAGTCAACCATAGCTTGCAACAATATATCCATCAAGTTGAAGACCTATATAATAATGCTCCCTGTGGCTATCATTCCCTAGATGCAGCAGGAACAATAATTATGATTAATGATACGGAACTGAAGTGGTTAGGCTATACCCGCGAGGAAATTGTAAACCAAAAGAAATTTGTTGATTTAATGACACTTGAAAGTAAAAATATTTTTTATCAAAACTTTCCCTTATTTAAAAAAGAAGGCTGGATAGAGAATTTAGAGTTTGAGATGTTGAATAAAAGCGGAAAACCGATTTGGATAAACTTAAATGCGACAGCAATTTATGATGAAGCAGGTAACTTCATGATGAGTCGTTCTAGCGTATTTGATATCACCGAGCGCAAACGTACTGAAGAAGCCTTCCGCCAATATGAACGCATCATATTCAATACAACAGATGGGATTGTGCTGATGGATCGCAACTATATTTATCAAATAGTCAATCAAGCTTATTTGACTTGGTGCAACAAATCTGAAAGCGAAGTTATCGGAAATTCTGTTAGAAATATCCTGGATGCAGACGTGTTCGATAACTTAATCAAACCTCGGTTAGACAGATGTTTGGCGGGAGAAAAAATTCAGTATGAAAACTGGTTTGATTCTCCCAATTTAGTCAGGCAATTTTTGAGCGTTACTTATACGCCTTTACGTGATATAGGCGAAAATATTGTAGGGGTAATCGTCAGTCTGCGCGATCTGACTAAACTTAAACAAGCCGAACAAATGCTGGAGCTTCAGGCGGTTATTACCCGCAACATGGCGGAAGGAATTTGCTTAGTAAGAATCGACAATGGAGTAATTGTCTATGCCAATCCTAAATTTGAGCAGATGTTTGGCTATGACTGTGGCGAACTCAACGGTCAGCACGTTTCTATAGTGAACTATGGCAGCGAATCGGTCAGTCCTGAAGATGTAAATCAAGCCATTCGGTCTGCCGTTTTACAAAGGGGTGAATTTAGCTATGAAGTTCATAATGTCAAGAAAGATGGAACTCCATTTTGGTGTAGTGCCACTTGCTGTGTATTCAATCATTCCGACTATGGCGAGGTTCTGGTGGCCGTTCAGCAAGATATCACAGTAGCGAAGCACCTCGAAGAAGTTCGACAAGAGGCGGAAGCAGCCTTACTACAGAAATCCCGAACGGAACATTTGCTATGGAGGATTACTCAAGGGATTCGCCAATCTTTGGATCTGAATGCCGTTCTAAATACTGCTGTTATTGAAATCAGGCAGACATTACAAACTGATCGCACTGCCATTTACCGCTTTAATCCTGATTGGAGTGGTGATTTTGTCGTGGAGTCAGTTGGTGAGGGTTGGGTAAAACTGATAGGGAGCGACCTTCAAAAAAATTGTGCAGATACCTATCTGCAAGAAACTCACGGCGGTCGCTTCCGCAATCATGAAAACTTGGTGATTAATAATATTTACAGCGCTGAAATTCAACAGTGTCATATCGAGCTAGTGGAACAATTTCAAGCAAAAAGTTATGCAGTTTTCCCGATATTTTTGAGAGAAAAGCTCTGGGGTTTGTTAGCTATCTACCAAAATACGGCACCTCGTCAATGGCAATCGTGGGAAATAGAATTAGTTGAACAGATTGCCAGCCAATTGTCGATCGCCATTCAGCAATCTAAACTGTACCGACAACTTAAGCTAGAACTGCAAGAACGTAAGCAAGCCGAAGCCACGATCCGAGAAGCCGAACGACGCTGGCGATCGCTTTTGGATAACGTGCAGTTGATTGTTGTCGGACTTGATATAAGGGGAAATGTCAATTACGTTAATCCTTTCTTCTTACAAATCACAGGATATACTCACCCCGAAGTTATCGGAAAGAATTGGTTTAAAGAATTATTACCCCGTTCTATTCAACAATCGATTAAAGTTGTTTTCTCGGAAGTTTTAGCCCAGAAATATCATGTCTATTATCAAAATCCTATCTTGAAAAAATCGGGTGAAGAACGGTTCATTGCTTGGAACAATACCGTTCTGCAAGATTCAGAGGGAAACATCATTGGAACTATCAGCATTGGGGAAGATATTACTGAACGACAAAGGCTCGAACACATTAAAGATGAGTTCATTGGCATTGTCAGCCATGAACTTCGCACTCCTTTGACAGGAATCCAAATGTCATTGGGACTAATAAAAAGTGGGGTTTATGATAAAAAACCAGAAAAATCTAGACGCATGATTGAAATTGCCCTCCTTGATACCAATCGTTTAGTGAACCTGGTTAATGATATTTTAGATCTGGAACGCCTAGACTCCGGGCGGGCAATTGTGGAGAAAACTGTTTGCAAAGCTGCAGATTTGATGCAGCAAGCAGTAGATTGCATTCAGGCGATCGCTACTCAACAACGGATCTCATTAATCGTTACCCCCACGGATGCCGAAGTCTGGGCAATAGGAGATGCGATCGTCCAAACTTTAACAAATTTGCTCAGTAATGCAATTAAATTCTCACCTGCCGATTCCACAATTCATCTGAGTGCCGAAAACCAGACAGACTTTGTGCTGTTCCAAGTTAGCGATCGCGGACGAGGCATTCCTGCCGATAAACTAGAACTGATTTTTGGGCGATTTCAGCAAGTCGATGCCTCCGACTCCCGTGAAAAAGGAGGCACCGGTTTAGGTTTAGCAATCTGTCGCAGTATTGTTGACCGGCATGGCGGCAAAATCTGGGCGGAAAGTATCTTAGGTGAAGGCAGCACATTTTGCTTTACCCTACCCTTACCCACCACTGAATAACGCTTAGGAATGAAAAATAAATAAGTTGATTAGTTATCGGTTATAATGAAAAAAGTGTGAGATTACAATTTTTACCAAAA
>NZ_JAUBOS010000133.1:0-3819 GCF_036700365.1 Microcoleus sp. w2-18bC1 | reverse complement strand
TGGGCTGATGTGATCAACCGCGCTAACTTGGGTATGGAAGTAATGCACGAGCGCAATGCTCACAACTTCCCGCTTGACTTGGCTGCTAGTGAAGTCACCCCAGTAGCAATGGTTGCTCCTTCTATCAATGGCTAAGTTTTAGTCCTAGATTAACAAAAAGCGCTCCTAGAAATAGGGGCGCTTTTTGTTTTGGGAAAAATATTTTTCAGACAGTCATGGACGCATGAATCCGCCGGCGAAGACACCGCAACTACAAAAATAAACAGTTCGCGATCGCACTCCTATCAAAGAAACCGGCTTTTTTACCGAATCTACGCGCTGCAACCCATCTTTTCATAAAAAACCCGGTTTCTGACCACCTGTGCGTCCTGGACTAATATTGATAGGTGTGATCGCCCTTTAATCCAACATAAATAATCCCTAGGATATTTGAAACAGAGAGATTAGTTTTGAAACCGATTGTGGAGAGCGACCTCAACACGCTTCATAGAATTTTTATCGATGCCTATGTGAGGAGATATCTGTGCGACGGCGAAATCTGGTCGCTACAAAAGGTTGAAGAAATGCTTGCCGAAAACAAAAAGCTGTTTGCCCAAAAGCAATTCGGTATGTGGTTTATCGAAACTAAGAGCGATCGAGAAACTATTGGATTTGTTGGTTTGTGGTATTTTTTTGAAGAAGCACAGCCCCAGTTAGTTTACGCACTGCTGCCGAAAGCACTTAAAAAAGGTTACGCTACTGAAGCATCAACCAAAATATTGGATTATGGTTTTGATGAACTTGGCTTTAACTATCTTGTCGCAACTTGTGATCGCCCAAACATTGAGTTGCAAAAAGTCGCAGAAAGACTCGGAATGAAACAAGTAGAAGAAAGAATTATGAATGGAAATCCGATATTATTCTTTAGAATCGATAAGTAGTAATTAGCAGTAAGGCCGCAATGCACAAATGGCTTTCGGTGGTGGGGATTGGCGAAGATGGACTTTCGGGGCTCGGCCCGATCGCCTTTACCCTCCTCTCTCAATCTCAAATCGTTGTTGGTGGCGCCCGTCACCTAGCAATGCTACCAACCGACGACACCCGCGAAAAATTGCTCTGGGCATCGCCTTTGCAGACAACAGTTGACGATATTCTCCGCCGCCGGGGACAGTCTGTGTGTGTGCTCGCAAGCGGCGATCCCATGTGCCACGGCATCGGCGTCACGCTGTCGCGCCAGATTCCCATGGAGGAAATGACTGTGATTCCGGCGGTATCGGCTTTTAGTCTTGCTTGCGCCCGTTTGGGTTGGCCGCTAGGTCAAGTTGAGACTTTCAGTTTGACTAATCGCCCGATCGCATCCATCGCCCTTGCTTTGTCCCCCGGCGCGCGCTTGCTGGTGTTGAGCGCTGACAGACACACGCCGGGAAAGGTGGCACAATTGTTGACGCAGCGGGGGTTTGGCAGCAGTTTGATGACCGTGTTTGAGCGGATGGGAGGGAACTCGGAACGGCGGATCGAGGGGGTAGCAGCAGCCTGGAATGCAGCGGATTTGGCTGATTTGAACACGATCGCGATCGCAGTTGCAGCCGATCGACAAACTTTTATCCTCCCTCGTACCTCCGGTTTGCCGGATACTGCTTATCGCCACGACGGACAACTTACCAAGCGGGAGGTTAGAGCCGTTACTCTGTCAACGTTAGCACCGATTCCCGGAGAGTTGCTTTGGGATGTGGGGGCGGGCTGCGGCTCGATCGCGATCGAATGGATGCGGAGTCATCCTCGGTGCAGGGCGATCGCGATCGAACGCCATCCGACTCGATTGGAATACATCGCCGAAAATGCCTCTACTTTCGGTGTTCCCGAACTCGAAATGGTTGCGGGAGAAGCGCCGGAAGCCCTGACAAATTTGCCTCAACCGAATGCTATTTTCATCGGCGGCGGTGTCACGGCAGAATCTGTGCTGGAAACTTGCTGGAATGCTTTAGGTGAAGGCGGCCGATTAGTTGTTAATGCGGTGACAGTTGAGAGCGAGTTTAAAGTTTTGCAATGGCACGATCGTTATGGCGGGGAACTCATTAGAATTGGGATTCAGCGAGTAGAGGCGATCGGTTCTTTTCAGGGTTGGAAGCCACTTGCACCCGTAACTCAGTGGGCGGCAGTTAAAAGCTAAAGTAAAATATTCCGAGGGAGCCATCTAAAATAGAGTAATGTGCGTCAGATGCCTCAACCCTTAATAATAATCGCTTTCTCACTCCGCCTGACGCAGCCTACGAGTTGATTTGAGTATGATACTTGGCTTGAGTCCGATTAAAGTAAAATATTCAGAGGTAGCCATCTCAAATGTCAAATCTCAAATCTAAGAGCTCAAATCTCAAAGCTCATGAGAGGTTAAAAAATGAGTTTTTATTACCGACTGCCACCAGCGCTAATCGTGGCAACAATTGCGAGCGTGCAACCTGCTGAATTTGCTGTCGCGCAGTTGTCAGCACAACAAGTGGAAGAAATTGACATAAATGAGTGCAATCCGTCAGGAGAAATCGATTTCAATGAAGCTATTCGCCTCAATCCTAACGATGCTGAAGCTTACAACGGTCGGGGTGCTGTCCGCTCACAACAGGGAGATATAGAGGGTGCGATCGCCGATTACAACGAAGCTATTCGCCTCGAACCTAACTATGCTGAAGCCTACAGCAATCGGGGTGTTGTCCGCTATGACCAGGGAGATTTACAGGGTGCACTAACCGATTGCAACGAAGCTATTCGCCTCAATCCTAGCTATGCTGATGCTTACTACAATCGGGGTATTGTTCGCTATGACCAGGGAGATTTACAGGGTGCACTAACCGATTACAACGAAGCTATTCGCCTCGAACCTAACGATGCGGATTTTTACTACAATCGGGGTATTGTCCGCTATGATCAGGGAGATAAACAGGGAGCGATCGCCGACTACAACGAAGCTATTCGCCTCAATCCTAACGAGGCTAAGGCTTACAACTATCGCGGTTTTGTGCGAGCGCAACAGGGAGATATACAAGGTGCAATCACCGACTACAACGAAGCTATTCGCCTCGCTCCTAACGATCCTGAAGCTTACAGCAATCGCGGTTTTGTTCGATCACAACAGGGAGATAAACAGGGTACGGTCGCTGACTACAACGAAGCTATTCGCCTCAATCCTAGCTATGGTAAAGTTTACGGAAATCGGGGTTATTTCCGCTATGACGAGGGAGATATACAGGGTGCCATAGCCGATTTTAACGAGTTTATTCGCCTCGATCCTAATGATGCTAAGGCTTACAACTATCGCGGTTTTATTCGCTTACAACAGGGAGATATACAAGGTGCAATTGCCGACTACAACGAAGCTATTCGCCTCGCTCCTAAGTATGCTGATGCTTACTACAATCGGGGTGATTTCCGCTATAACCAGGGAGATATACAGGGTGCAATCGCCGACTACAACGAAGCTATTCGCCTCAATCCTAAGTATACTTTTGCTTACTTCAATCGGGCTCTGCTCCGCGATGAACTGGGAGATATACAAGGTGCACTAGCCGATTTCAACGAAGCTATCCGCCTCGATCCTAACGATGCTGATGCTTACTACAATCGGGCTCTTGTCCGGCACCAACAGCGAGATATACAGGGAGCAATAAATGATTTTCAGAAAGCCTCTGAGTTGTATCAGCAACAGGGAAATATCGATTCATACAGGGATGCACAAAATGCAATTAGAGAACTTCAGAAAGAGCTTGAAGTCTAATTAGGGCTTGCTGAATATATCGCCCGCGTGTTACGTGGCCTGGGTTATTTGATCGCGCGCTCAATAGTAAAGTG
>NZ_JAUBOS010000048.1:5633-45672 GCF_036700365.1 Microcoleus sp. w2-18bC1 | reverse complement strand
CAGTGCAATCGTTTGGGAGTTTATTGTTGCCAAATCTATCTTCCTTTACCTCTGCTTGAATATCTGCGGAATGTGGGTTGCAATTCCACCGCTTTTTTAACAATTGTTAATCCCAAACCGTTACCTTTAATCTTTCCAGTATTCTTGCAGCGGTAAAACATTTCAAATATTTTCCCTACTTCCGTTTCTGGGATGCCCATACCTTCGTCTCGGATACGGATAATTAGTAAGGGAGAGCTAATATTTGTAAATTGGGAAGTGGCAAAAAAACACTGAGGAGATAAGCCGAAAATAGCTTCTTTGTCTCCTTCGCTTGCTGGACGGCATTCCAATTCCAAGGTGACTTGCCCGCCGTTGGGAGAATATTTGATGGCATTGACGATTAAGTTAGAAATAATGCCGTGCAGCAATTGTTGATCTAACATTGCGCTGGTAACATCTGACGGGATTAATGTTAGTTTGTGCTTGGCTTCATTTCCTAACTGCAATTGATCGAGCAAGTTTTGACAAAATTCGATTAAATTTATCGGAAATGGATTGCATTTGAGTTGGCCTGATTCTGCCCTGCCCATGAACAGCATATCGTCGATTAGCTGGTTCATCTTTTGGGTAGCTGAGTGCACCAGCCGCAGGGTTCTAACTTGGGATTCGTCACTGCTGCGAGTGCGATCGAGATCGAGAAGTTCCGCAGAAATTAAAATCGCGTTGAGGGGATTCCGCAATTCGTGAGCCGCCATGGAAATATACTGGTTTTGGCGGTACGATTTTTCTTCCACCGACTCTCTGACTGCTTCCGCGGCTTTGAGAGATTCTCGCATCTTGGTTTCCATTTCGTGTCTGTGCAGGGCAATCTCGATCGCCACCCGCAAATCATTTTGTTGAAATGGTTTGATAATATAACCGAACGGATCTGTAAGTTTCGCTCTTTGCAGTGTTTGATCGTCGGCATAAGCGGTTAAAAATATTGTGGGTACATTTCTATTAGTTCGGATTTTATCGGCTGCTGTTACCCCGTCCATGTCCCCTTTAAGCACGATATCCATCAAGACTAAATCGGGCGGGTTTTCTATCGCTTTTTGAATTGCTTCTTCTCCTGAAGAAACTGTAGCTGTGACTGAATATCCCAGTTTTTTCAATCGACCTGCTATGTCTTGCGCTACAATAACTTCGTCTTCTACGACCAAAATTTGTATAGGGTTCATTTTTCGTTAAATACGCTGCCGATAATTTAACTCTTGGAAAATCAGAGTGTAGCAGGTTCCACGCTGACTGTCAATGTCAATACTCGCCTCTAATTGGTAAGCCAACATTCTCACTAATCGCAATCCTAATGTTTCAGTATTTTCCACGTCAAAATTAGCCGGAAATCCGCGACCATTATCTTGAATAGTTAAATGAAATTGGTGACTACTTGTTTCATTAAATTTAATAGAAATTTCACCATCTAAATTAGAGCCAAATGCGTATTTTAAAGAGTTGGAAACCAGTTCGTTAATAATTAAGCCACACGGAATAGCTGTTTCTATGTTTAAATAAATGGGGTCAACTTTGAGGTTAAATTGGATGGAAGTGTTGCCACAACCAAAAGATTGATACAAATTAGCAACCAAATTTTCGACATAGGGGGACAGGGCGATCTGATCGAGATTTTCGGATTGATACAATTGCTCATGAATCAAAGCCATTGAATGGATGCGAGTCTGGCTTTCTTCAAATAAAGTTAGCGTTGCTTCGTCTTCAATATATTGAGCTTGAAGTTGCAGCAGGCTGGAAATTACCTGCATATTATTTTTGACTCGGTGGTGAATTTCTTTGAGCAATACTTCTTTTTCGCGGAGTGTTGCTTGGATGCGGGCCTCGGTAAATTTGCGATCGCTAATATCTTCGCCAATACCCGCGATGCGGTAAATGTTGCCCGATTCGTCGTAAATGGGAAAAGCTCGATCGCACACCCAGCGAATTGTGCCGTCTGGCAGAAAAATCCGATATTCGGTATTGGTGGACTCGCCGTGCAACACTCGCCCCATTGCCTCTTCCAAGAGGAGTTTATCTTCTGGATGCACCCACTCCATCATTTTTAATGGATCAGCATACAATTCTTCGCGACTGCGCCCCCAGATTTGTTCGTAAGCTGGACTCAGATACAATAAATCGGTGAATTCCGCAGACATTAGCCAGACGGAATCTTGGATATTTTCTGCTAACTGGCGGAAGCGTTCTTCACTTTCACGGATAGTTTTTTCAGCCTGTTTGCGTGCGGTAATATCTACTGCAATGCCCACGATCCGGTAAACTTTACCAGATTGATTTCTAATCGGAAAAGCCCGATCGCGAATCCAGTGTATTTGGCCGTCTGGCCTGACAATTCGATATTCTATCTCGTCTTCAGAATCAATTTGTCTAGTTAAATTAGCAATAACGCGAGCGCGATCTTCTGGATGGAGCGAATCTGCAAAAAAGCGCCCGTAAGCATATAAATCAGCACAGCTTCTGCCCCAAATCTTTTCGTAAGCCGGACTGATATAAATAATTTTCTGGGGTTGAACGTTTACCATCCAAAACACACTTTCAATGTGTTCTGCTAACTGTCGGAACCTTTCTTCGCTTTCTTTCAGCGCTGCTTCGGTTGCTTTGCGATCGCTAATATCTTCTGTCACTACTACATTGTAAATTGCCCCGCTCAGCGGTTCTTTGATGAGCGATACACTAATATTTACCCAAACTACATTGCCATCTTTGTGCAGCAACCGTTTTTCCATTTTAAAACTGTCAATTTCTCCGGCGAATAATTTATTGTTTTGTTCTAAATCTAAATCTATATCTTCTGGGTAAGTAACGTCCATCCAAGTTCGCGACAGCAGTTCGCTCGCAGTATATCCCACTATCTCGCAGAATTTTTGATTGACTCGCAAATAGCGGCCTGTTTGGTCAGGGTGGGTAATGCCGACTGCCGCTTGTTCGACGGTTGCCCGAAAGCGTTCTTCGCTATCTCTGAGGGTTGCTTCTGCTTTTTTGCGATCGCTAATATCGCGCTGCACGCCAAAATAGCCCACAATTCTGCCGTGGGAATCGTAAATGCAAATATAGTCGCCTTCTATCCAAACTGGAACTCCGTCAAACGTGCGATTCTCATTTTCGATGTGGATTCTGCCAGCCTCAAAAAATTGCCTTATTATCTCTCTGCCACCAGTCAAGTCGTGAGACAAGAAAGAGTAAAGTGTCCGACCAATAAACTGTTCCCTCGTCCCACCGTATTGAGCTATCAAAGCATCGTTTGCCTTCGTTACCCGCCCGTTAGCAAATATGTAATCCAAGACTTTTTCTTTGTCAACTGTATCGTCCCAATGCACTGGTTCGTCCAGCATCATAAAGAAAAAACCATCTAAAGATTGAGAGAAAAACAATTCTAGCTGTTCCTGGCTTTCCCGCAGAGATTTTTCGGCGCGCCAGCGAGAGAGAACTTCTTCCTGCAATTGATCGTTGGCTGTTTTCAATTCCTCAGTGCGCTTTTGATATTGAATTTCGAGCTGATTTGTAATTTCTTCCAGCGCTATTTCTGCCTGTTTTTTTTCGGTAATATCTTGAGTAAGAACCAGTCCTGCAAAAATTTCTTCCCGGTCGTTTTTGACTGGAGCAATTGTTGTTGAATAAACGCGATTGCCGTATTTATATTCAAAAGTATTCTCTTTTCCTGCCAAAGCAGCGCGATATGTAGTCTCAAAAAGGGGCAAGTCTTCAGGTGGCGATACTTCCCACAATGTTTTGCCTTCCAACAGTTCTTTGGACAAACCAACTACTGCCAAACCTTGGCCGTCAACCAGAGTATAGCGCAAATCGCGATCAAACAAAAATACCGAACCATTCGGATAATGTTTGATGAGAGTTCGGTACATTTCCTGGCTTTTTTCCAGAGATGCGATTAACTGAATGCGATCGTCCTCGGTGATATCAAATTCAGTTACGGAACCCGAAATGCCAGGATTCTCGACTGCTTTGAGTTGTGCTTCTAATTTCTGGCACAATTCTCTCTGCTGCTGCAAATGCTCTTCAAGTTGTAGAATTTTTGCTTTTTGCTCTGCTACCAATGCTTCGCAGGTTTCGAGAGATCGATCGATCTTGGTAGGATCAATACACATAAGCGCTCTTTGTTTGGCAGTTGCGGACTTGAGCTTTTTCAAGCCAATACTAACAAAGCTCAAGCCTTCACTGCTAACTTAATTAATCAATCTTTCTTGACTTCTGCCCAAAGCATTCTACTTTTCCTTTATTTAGGAACTCCCGCCGTCAAGACTTCATGACTTTTCAATGTCACCAAAACATCATCTTCAATTCTCACGCCAATACCGCGCCATTTTTCAGGAACCTCCGGCTGTCCTTCAACGGGTTTAATATAAGGAGAAATATAAATCCCCGGTTCCACCGTCAGCACTTGTCCTGCCTGCAAAACTTGCGGATTTTCGCCGTACTGATAAACGCCGACATCGTGCACATCCAATCCCAGCCAATGACCAGTGCGGTGCATATAAAATGGCTTGTATTTCTCTTCTTTAATTATCTCTTCAATGTCCCCCACCAAAAGTTTTAAATCCATTAAACCTTCCACCAAAACGCGCACCGCTGTTTCATGAATTTTGCTGTAAGGATTTCCGGGATATACTTGACTAATTGCCTGCAATTGTGCTTGCAAAACTAAGTCATAAATTATCTGTTGTTCGGCTGTAAATTTGCCGCTAACGGGAAAGGTGCGAGTAATATCGGCGTTGTAGTACCCGCAAGCACAACCAGCATCTATTAGCAGCAAATCGTTTTCCTGCATTTGGCGGTTGTTTTCGATGTAGTGGAGGACGCAGGAATTGTAACCTGATGCAACAATTGAAGGGTAAGCCGGAGTGCAGCCATTTAAGCCAAAAGTATGTTCTATTTCAGCTTGAATTTCATATTCGTATCTGCCCGGTTTGGCGAATTCTTGGGCGCGGTTGTGCGCTGCAACTGAGATATTAGCCGCTTTTCGCATTAATGCTAATTCTGTTTCGCTTTTCACCAGCCGCATCGGGTGTAAAATAATGTTGGAATCTTCGATTGCTGTCGGGCCTGTGCCACGTTTGGGATAGGTTGCCATCAAGCGCTGCCAGTGATTGAGGACTGTTTGGTCGAAACTACGATCGCGCCCGAAGTGATAGTATATGCGATCGGCCTTTTCTAAATATGTCGGCAGTTTTTCGGCAAGTTCATTAATCGGGAAAGCTTCATCCGCGCCGTACAATTCCTTAGCGCCTTCTACTCCGGCGCGATAACCGTGCCAAGTTTCTTTTTCCAAGTCTTTTGGCTGCACAAACAAAACAAATTTGTGTTCTTCATGGTGTGGCGCGAGCACTGCTACCGCCGCAGCTTCGTTGAAACCGGTTAAATAGAAAAAATCGCTATCTTGTCGGTAGGCATATTCTACATCGTTGTGCATGACGGCTGCGGGCGCGCTGCGAAATATCGCTGTCCCGCTGCCAAGTTTTGCCATTAATTGTTCGCGTCTTTGCCGATATTCGGTGGGGTTTGTCATCCGATTTTAGATTTTAGATTTTAGATTTTAGATTGATTGTAATATTAACACTTGGCGGTTTCAAGCCCTGTCAAACTTGCACCCGCAAGCGCAGGGTTGAAGATATAGGTGCTCTGTTTTTTTTCTTGGTCTACTTATTTATTCTCTTGTTCTGCGATCGCCAATTGACAAGTATAGTCAACCAGCCGAGACAAAGATGAGTGGCCATCGACTAAAGTCCATTTCGGAGAGAAATTCGACCAATTTTCGCCATCTTGGCTAACTCTCACAGTTCTCAACTGTCGTTGCTGGCAGTCAACTTCCATTTGCGCCAACAATTTATCGTTACTAAACTGTTGAGTTACTAAAATAGTTCTGACTGGATAAGAGGGAGCACCGGGAATATCGGATTTGCTTAATTCAACGCTGCTGGAGTCGATGCAAATATCTACAAAACATCTTAATTTTTCGGCGCGGGCGCTCAAATTAATGCCAAAAATTAATGTTGAAATTACTATCAAACAAATCGATGCACTCTTAATCATATAGCAGGAGGAAGAAGTTTCTTTTGACTCGGCGGTTGAAACCGCTGCTACACAGACAAAACCCGCCTGCGCGGGTTGAATTTCTTCAGTCCGCGCAGGCGGACTTTGTTTGTGTAGCAGCGAATTCTATTCGCCCTCAATATTCACTCTTCTTTTTAAAGTTGAGGAACGTATTGTTCTTTTTCAGGAACAAAAGTGTATTCAGAGACGATTAGGCGCAACTCTTCGCCGTCGATGGTTTCTTTTTCGATCAACAAATCGACTAAGCGATCGATCACAGTGCGATTTTCGCGAATAATTCGGCGCGCGTCGTCGTAGCAGTGATCGACAATCGATCGAACTTGTCCGTCAATCCGAGAGGCTATTTCTTCGGAATATTCCGATCGCGCTGTGTAGTCGCGGCCAAGGAAAATTTCGCTTTGCTGGGCTTCCAGGGCGATCGGGCCCAAGGTAGACATCCCATAGCGAGTCACCATTTGGCGCGCCATACCGCTGACTTGCTGCAAGTCGTTGCCGGCACCGGTGGTTACTTCGGCATCGCCGAAAACTACTTCTTCGGCTGCGCGGCCACCCAAAGCACCGCTAATCCGGGCTAAAATTTGCGATCGAGAAATCAAACCTTGGTCTTCGCTGGGCATGAACCAAGTCAAGCCGCGGGCCTGTCCGCGAGGTACTAAGGTAACTTTTTGAACTGGATCGTGGGCTTGAATGATTGTACCGACGATCGCGTGGCCGATTTCGTGGTAAGCAATCAAACGCTTGCTCTTGCTGTCCACCAAAGGAGTGCCTTCCATACCTGCTACCACGCGATCGACTGCATCGTCAATTTCGAGCATCGTAATCGCTTCTTTGCGGCGACGGGCGGTTAAAATAGCAGCCTCGTTGAGCAAGTTAGCCAAATCAGCACCGGTAAAACCAGGAGTGCGGCGGGCGATGGCGTCCAGAGAAATCTCTGTAGACAGCTTCTTGTTGCGCGCGTGAACTTCCAAAATTTCCAAGCGGCCTTTGATATCCGGCGTATCTACGCTAACTTGGCGGTCAAAACGTCCCGGACGCAGCAGCGCTGAGTCGAGCACGTCGGGGCGGTTCGTGGCAGCAATGATGATAATGCCAGTATTGCCCTCAAAACCGTCCATTTCGGTCAGCAACTGGTTCAGGGTTTGTTCCCGTTCGTCGTTACCGCCACCGATACCGGCGCCACGCTGGCGGCCCACTGCATCGATTTCATCGATAAAGATGATGCAAGGAGCATTTTCTTTAGCTTTCTTGAACAAGTCGCGGACGCGGGAAGCGCCGACACCGACGAACATTTCCACAAATTCTGAACCGGAGATGCTGAAGAAAGGCACGCCGGCTTCGCCTGCGATCGCTTTTGCCAGCAAGGTTTTACCGGTTCCGGGAGGGCCCACTAGCAGCACGCCTTTGGGAATCTTCGCCCCGACTGCGGTGAAGCGTTCGGGTTTTTTGAGGAATGTCACTACTTCTTGAAGTTCTTCTTTGGCTTCCTCAACGCCTGCTACGTCGTCGAACAGTACGCCTGTTTTAGCTTCCATTTGAAAGCGAGCTTTGGATTTGCCAAAGTTCATGGCTTGACCCGGGCCGCCGGGAACGTTGCCACCGCGGCGGAAGAGGAAAAACAGGCCTCCTACTAACAAGAGGGGAAATACTAGATTGCCTAAAAGTCCCCAGACAGCACCGTCGTTGCGTAGTGGGTGGGTGTCGAAGCTGATTTTGGAGTCTCTGAGCCTAGAAACCAGTTCCGGGGCATTTGAGGGCAAGTCTACCCGCCACCGCTGCTCGTGATTGTCCAGTTCGGGATCGACTGCTAGGACAATAGCCGTCCGACCTCCGTCGTAAAGGTCAACGCTGGTCACTCGACCGGCGTTTAAGTAATCTAAGAATCGACCGTAGCTCAGACGGGTGCTGGCGGTGTTCTTGCTCATTTCTGCGGGGGATGGGGCAAAGGCCCCCTGCCACAAGAAAAAGCCGATGACTAAGGCGGGTAAAGTCCAAAGTAGTATAGTTCGCCAAGAAATTTTCATAAATGCGGATGCCTTGAATTGGGGACAGATCGGGTAAGATCGCGGTGTCGGAGAAGTGCGACAAAAGTTTACACTCAGAATCTTAACTAAATTTAACTTAACAATGCACTCTCAGGCAACAGAGCTTCGAGGACGATGGCTCCAGAAAAAGTTAGGTTAGTTACGGTAAGGGCGATCGTCCCGAATATAATGTTTGGTGCTGATTTCGATACCGATCTAGGTAGAGTTAGAAGAATCGCCGCAAAACCCACTGTCTTTAAGCGTGGCAGTGTCAAGGGATAAGGCATGATAATGGTGAGGCTCAGTGAGGTAACACATTTCAATGACAACTAGACAGCTTGTTCCTAATTCGGCTATGCTGACCCAGCAGACTAAAGTCGCTTCTAACAAATCGATTATTAGTGCTGATTTGGGTCGGACGGCAACTAAAGCTTGCGTGAGTCGCAACCCTAGTAGCGTTGTTTTCATCCCTGCCAACGTGGCTACTATGCCCGTGGAAAAGGTGCGGGGTGGCAGCTTTGAGTCCAAAGCAACAGACCCTCTGTTGGATATGTGGCTGGAGTACCAGGGCAAGGGCTACGCGATCGGTCAATTGGCGGCAGATTTTGGCGCTAATCTCGGTGGCGCTGACCAGTCGAAAGTAGTAGATGCTTTGGTTAAGGTCTTTTCCTGTGCTGGATATTTCCAGATGAAAGGCGACATAGCAGTTGTGCTGGGTTTGCCGTTTTATTCGCAGGATCAGTTTGAGAAGGAAAAGGAAGAGATTATCAGCCAACTGCGCTCTCCCCACGTTGTGGTGTACCGGGGCGAGCGTGTTGATATTAATATCAGTCACGTTTGGGTGATGCCGGAAGGGTTCGGCAGCCTGATTTGGTGCGAGGCTCAAGATAACAAGGAGTTTACGCCGGAGTTGCCCGAACTGTCGGTGGCTGTTGTTGATATCGGACACCAAACTACCGATTTGTTAATGGTCGATCGTTTCCGGTTCGCCCGGGCGGCTTCAAAGAGCGATTCCTTCGCAATGAACAAGTTCTACGAACAAGTTGCCTCAAAGATTCCGGGAGCAGACCCTCAATCTCTGTCTTTACTGGAAGCGGTGAATAAACCCGAAGGCCAGCGTTTTTACCGTCCCAGAGGAGCGACTAAGCCGACTAATTTAGATCCGATTATTAAGGATTTGCGCGAGGCTTTCGCTAACGAACTGTCCGAACGTTTGGTGCAGTGGCTGCCGGAACGTGTGACGGATGTGGTTCTGACTGGCGGTGGCGGCGAGTTTTTCTGGGAGGTTTTGCAACCTTTGCTTAAAGACGCCAATCTTAAGGCTCACTTGGCTCAGCCTTCCCGGAAAGCTAATGCTTTGGGACAGTTTATTTATGCTGAGGCTCAGCTAGCCACGATAAAGTAACGCATTAAGGCTTGAACCCTATGGCACTGTGGGCAAAAAATAAGGCGAATTTCTCGGTGGCGTTTACGGAAGATGCTGCGGATCAAACTTTGCTGGCCGCTATTGAAAAAGAGTTGGCTTTCACGAAGTATCAGACTTTCAGCAATCTCTGCAAGCAAGCTTTGTGGCAGTTTTTGTCTGTATCTGAGTCTGCTAGCTCTACACAGAGCTTTCAGCGGTTGGAACAGCGTATTGCTGAACTTGCGGAAAAATTTGCTGAGTTTGAGCACAATGTTTCGGCAGAGGAATTAAGCCGTTTGGAGGGACTGGAACATCACCTGAGTCAACTGGGCGCCCAGTTGGATCAGTTGCAGGGCAGTGTTAACAGTAAGTTTGCTCAAGTTTCTTTTGCCCCAGTTTCAAAAGTAGTAGAGCCTGGCCCGATTGAGTCTGAATCTGTGGCGGATGATAATGTAGTGTCTGATGCTGAAGTTGCTCCTCCTCGGAATTCCGATCCTTTGTTGGAGCGTTTAAGTTCTTTGTTACCCCAAGATTTCTAAAATCAGGTAGACCCAGGCTAAAAAGCCTTGAGATGTAATGTTAGTGGCCCGCTGTTGGCAGCCGGTACTGAATACAGAAACAAAGCGATCGCTCTTTTGAAAAAAAGGGCGATCGCTTTGTTATTTGTCAGTTGTCAGTTGACTGTTGACTGTTGTCTGCGGTTACAAATTACAAATTACCAATGATTATTATTCGATTAATCCTAATTTTTGTAAGCGCGAACGAATGGCCCCAGATTGTCGCTGAAATTTCTTTGCTAATTCACCAATTGGTTGACCGCTAGCATATTCATTCTTCAACTTCTCATCTTCTTCCCGACTCCACTTGACATAAGCTCTGGGATACTTATGGCGAATTTTCTCAACATCGTAGGTTTTAGGTCGAGCGGCCTTATTTGGCTCGGCAGAACTCTCTGGTTGAGAATTGCGATCGCCCACTGCTTCTTGCACGCGGTTGGGAATCGAAGCAATTTCTTCTGAAAGCTCAGCCAAAGCATTGTCTACTTTTTGCTGAAGTTCTGTTAGCTGCCGCTGCTGCAAATTTCCCCACTGCGGCAGTTCGTTGATAAACTGCTGCAAGTCCAGAATTATTGTGGTCAAAGTTTCGACTTGTTGCAACTCTGGTCGCTGTTTGAATTGGCGGCTAGTGAGTTCTATCTCGCTTTGAATCATTTTAATAGTTTTTTCTAAAATTATTAGTCGCTGGCGCAGGTTCTCAATGGCTGAAATTAGAGAGTGTACGTTTTCTCCAGGCGCAACATTGAGATTTTCGCGAGATGTTTGAGCAAGAGCTTCGTCTAAAGCATTTACAGCAAGTTGCAATTGCTCGATCGCGCGATCGGTAGTAGCTGCTTGTTGATTTACGCGATCGAACGTGGCCGCCGTACTTGCTTTAACTTGCTTGTGCAGCTTCTGCCGATTCACAAAATTCAACACCAACGAAATCACTACAGGCACTTGAGCATAAACGCTCTGCCCCCAAACCAAACTAGCAGCCAAGCCCACAGCAGAGGCAGCAAGAAAAACCAATTCAGCAGTTTCTAACAAATTGCTGGACGTGGGATTTTGGATTTTGGTGGGTGAATTGGATGATGACATAGGCTAATACCATTTTAGATTTTAGATTTTAGATTTTAGAGGGGGAATGACTGATGAGGCTCGGAGTTTGGATCGAGTGCCTATAGTTGCATTCTTTTTTTCAACTGGTGCAAGTATGCGGATAAAAATAAAGTACGCGCGACGGCAGATATCCGGTATGTAATCGCACGTAAACCCCGAATTTAGCAGTGGTGAAAAACAGATTAAGTTTTTTATTCACAGCCATCTAATTAAATATATTAAAGCTGCAAAATTAGTCGAGCTAAAGTGAAATAAATCAAGACCCCAAGGACATCAACTGCGGTGGTAATAAAGGGAGCAGACATTAAAGCGGGGTCTAAACCCAAAGAACGAAATAGAAACGGCAGAGCTGAACCGGCAATAGAAGCTAAAATTGCGATCGCAAACAAACTCACTCCCACCGCGAGTGCCACTGCTAAACTCCCTTGCAAAGTATAAGCCCAGCCCGTCGCTACAGTCCCCAATATAGCTCCTAGCAGCGCTCCCGCCATCCCCTCGCGAACAATTACTTGAAACGGCCCCATTGCTGTAATTTCATCAGTGTTCAAACCGCGAATTACAACTGTTGAGGACTGAGCTCCGACATTGCCTCCAGTGCCAGTCAGCAGGGGAATAAAAGCTGCTAAGGCGACTACTTGGTTCAAAATATCTTCTTGAGCTCTAATAATTGCGCCGGTGACAGTATTAGTTAAAAGCAGAACAAACAGCCACACGACCCTTTTCCGGGCAACAGTGATTAAATCGGTCTGAAAATAATTGTCGCCGCCGGACTGGACGCCGCCCAAGGTATAAATATCTTTGGCTGCTTCTTGTTCTAAAATATCGATCGCGTCGTCAACTGTAATGATCCCGACCAGCCGCTGTTCGCGGTCTACAACGGGCACAGCTAAAAAATCGTAACGCTGGATCAGCCTAGCTACTTCTTCTTGATCCGTTCCTGTTTGAACAGAAACTACGTCGCGGGTCATAATTTCGCCTACAGTTTTGTCGAGGGGCGAAGTGACTAAATCCCGCAGGGATAAAATACCTGTCAAGCTGCGTCCGGCGTCGGTGACGTAAAGAGAATAAATTGTTTCGGTAGTTTTAGCCAAAGAGCGAATTCTGTCTAAAGCTTGGGCGACGGTAAAGCTTTCTTTGAGAGAAATATATTCCGGGGTCATGATCCGACCGGCGGTACTGGCTTCGTAGCCCAAAAGTTGGGCCGTGGCTTCTCGTTCCGTCGGGCTTAATTCACCCAACAGACGACGGACTAATATTGCCGGCAGTTCGTCAAAGAGTTTAGCTCGATCGTCCGGGGACATTTTGTCTACAATGTCAATGACTTCTTGGCGTTTGAATTTTTCGCAGAGGGACTGCTGAACGCTGGAGTCGAGATACTCGTAAACTGCGATGGCTTCGTCTTTGGAAAGCAAGCGGAAAGCTATTACTTGCATGGTTTCTGGCAGGCCTTCGATAGCTTCAGCTATGTCTGCTTCCTGCACCGGGTGCAAAATCGCTTTTGCTCCTTTAAAGTCTCCTTCTTCCAACAGGGCCCTTAACTGCGATCGAACTAATTCCCGCAGTTCTTTTCGCGCGTAGGTGGGTAGAGAAGACGATTGATAACTTTTTTCTGTCACTGATGACCCTCCTAAACCTGTGCTGCGCGCCTTCCTGAATCCAGTTTAGAGCCTATTGACGCCACTGGTTGCAGCGATCGGACTTGCCCTGACAATATCCACACCTGACCCCTATTCTTCTGGTGCGCGCCCAGTATCTTGCCCGATTTGTTGGGTTCAAATACATTTATCTTGATCGGCGACACTCATCGTTAGGAAAGGAGAATTTCGCCCGATCACTTTTTACGACAGGTTCGTCGAACTTTGATTGCGAATATAATTATTGACTGTTTCTTTCCATTCAGTGTCGCTTGCTGGCAAGATTATGCCGTAAGAAATGCAGGTTAAAGGCTTCTCCGGTATAACTGAATATTGGCTTGGAGTTAAACCCTATTTCAGCGCTTCTCCTACTAAGAGCCTTCCGTCGGTAGCGAAGGTATCGATTGCTCCTGATACCGCATCTTCTAGACCAGACTGCCTGCCCGCGATACCTTCATACAAAGGCGTAGGGCTAAGATTTAGACTCTCATATCAAATCAAGGAACAGGGAACAGGAAAATGATTTTATGTAGGAATGGGTCTCAAAAGCTCCATCGGAATAGTGTAGAATTATCACACAAAAGATGTGACATTACAAGGTGCGTATTGTGGGATAAAAATTCTTTTCGCTTTTAATTTTGTTACGGAATGTTTAAACTTGTATCTTTTCCTTAACCCTTTTATATTCTTTACCAAATCTTTATTTTTTTTCTCTAGAGTCTTGTTATCGTTGCTTCAAGCGAGCTTACAGCACTTTGCAACAAGAGTGAAATACCCCTTAGTTAAAAAATAGGTCTTTATGACATACTGCCCCTGCTGCTCGAATCAAATGCTCCGTCACGTTCGCCAGCATCAAATCTACTGGTTTTGTCGCCAATGTTGGCAAACAACACCTATTTACAATCTGAACAGATGTTGCTCATCGCCCTCTCTAAATCTAGTTAAAGGGCTAGGGCTTAATGAACAACATTCTTTGCCGGTGAAATCTAATAGCTCACTGGAGGAGGTATAAAGTTTAGATATTGTCTTATGCCTAACTGGTTTTCACGCTCGAAACTTTTTTTATTGCCTCATTAAATTACCCCACTCTAGCCCAAGAAAGGGAATACACATCTATTCATTTATCGCTTGATTTATGATGATACCTCGACTCAAGGGAATTATAACTTTATGCCAAACACCACTTAAACGATTGCTACCTCTTTTGCTTGGTGTGGTGGCCTCTCTTGGTGTTTTATTTACGTGGCAACAGCTAACCATCAACGGACAAATTCACATTGAGCAGTTAATTCAGCAGGAAGCCAATGCGATTCAGTCAAAACTGACCGAAGAATTATCAATTCGGATGCTGACACTTCGACAAATGGCGAATCGCTGGGAAGCCAATGGCGGTACACCAAATGCTCTTTGGGAAGCCGATGCTGAGGCTTATGTAAAGGATTTCTACGGTTATCAGGCGATCGCATTAGTCGATCCATCATTTAAAGTGCGATCGATTGTGCCACTGGCTGGGAATGAGGCAGCGCAAAACCTAGATCTTAATCGGGAACTGTGTCGCAAAATCACTTTGCAAGTGGCTCGTGATTTGCGTCAACCTATATTAACTCGCAATGTTTCCCTCATTCAAGGGGGTCAAGGATTTCTAGCAAGTTTTCCGGTATTTGTAGGGGAGCGGTTTGATGGGTTTATTGTCGGAGTTTTTAAGTTTAAAACTCTATTTGACAGTATTTTAAAAGTGCTTCCTGGGTACAAGGTGGCTATATATGATGGCACACAATTGATCTACGGTCAAGAGCTTTCATCTCATTATTCACTGCATAAAACAGTTGTAATAAGAGCCTATAGTGCCGAGTGGCGAGTAGATATTTATCCAAACTTATTATATTTAGTAGAAAAGGAAGATTTTTATTTGCCAACAGTTGTGTTAATTGGTGGCTTAATTTTAGTGTTGCTGCTAATTTTGGTCGTGTATCTCGCACAAGTTAGTTATGGCAAAGTCGATAAATTCAAAAAAGTAAATCGCCAGTTGCAGTGGGAAATTCACCAACGACAACGGGCCGAAATTGGGATCGCTCGACTAGCTGCGATCGTTGAATCTTCGGAAGATGCCATTCTTAGTAAAGATTTAGAGGGTGTAGTTACAAGTTGGAATGTAGGAGCCGAAACAATTTTTGGCTATACAGCGGCAGAAATAGTAGGGCAATCAGGGAGAAAACTGATTCCCGCAGACTATCGAGATGAGGAAAACGAAATTCTCACCAAAATCCAGCGAGGAGAACGCATCGAACACTACGATACAAAGAGGCTGAGGAAAGATGGAACATTAATCGATGTCTCGATGAGTGTCTCTCCCATTAAAGACCAAGTAGGGAATATAATTGGAGCCTCAAAGATTGCCCGGAATATTGCTGACCGCAAACAAGCAGAAGCAGCACTACGTGAAAGTGAAGAACGCTGGGAACTGTCTGTACGCGGGAATAATGACGGCATTTGGGATTGGAATGTTCAAACCAACGAGGTCTTCTTGTCTAGTCGCTGGAAGGAAATGCTGGGCTATGAAGACCATGAAATCCAAAACATTGTAGACGAATGGGCTAATCTGGTACATCCCGATGATTTGGGATGGGTGATGCAAGCCGTTCAAGACCATTTTGCCAAGAAAACTCCTTTTTATATCACAGAACATCGCGTTCGCTGCAAAGATGGTTCCTACAAATGGATTTTGGATCGCGGTCAGGCATTTTGGGATGATGCAGGTAACGTAATTCGGATGGCTGGCTCTCACACCGACATTACCGAGCGCAAGCAAGCTGAAGTTGCTTTACAGGTCAGCGAAGCCAGGTATCGCCAATTAATCGATAACTTAAATGCAGGTTTTGTGATTCATGCGACAGATACCAGCATTCAATTATGTAATGAAAGAGCTGGTGAATTACTAGGGCTTTCAATGGATCAAATGCTGGGAAAAACTGCGATATCTCCGGCCTGGCATTTTGTGCGGGAAGATGGCAGCGTGATGCCCCTAGAGGAATATCCGGTAAATCAGGTTTTATCCAGTGGAAGTTCCCTCAAAAATTATGTTTTAGGAATCAAAAAAGAAATTGATGGTTGTGCTTGGGTATTAGTTAATGCCTACCCAGAGTTCGATCAAAACGGTAAAATCCTACAAGCTGTAGTTACGTTTATTGATATTAGCAAGCGCAAAAAAGTAGAGCTGGAAATCCAGAAAACTCGCAATTTCTTACAAGCACTGCTGGATCATCTACCGCTCGCAATTTTTGTTAAGGACGCAGAGCCTAAACGATTTGGCGTATTCCAGTTTTGGAATAAAACCAGCGAACGGTTATTTGGCATCTCAGCCGAAAACGCGATCGGCAAAAGTGGCTATGATTTTTTCCCAAGAGAACAGGCTATCTTTTTTGATCAAAAGGATAGAGAAGCTTTTGAAAAAGGTAAGACCGAGGATATTGCTGAAGAAATCATTGACAGTCATAGTCTGGGAAAATGTTGGCTGCATACGGTGAAGATTCCCATTTACGACGAACAGCATCAGCCCCAGTACCTACTTTGTTTTTCAGAAGACATCACCGATCGCAAACACGCAGAAGCAGAGCGTAGAGAAATGAGTGAGGTAATGCAAAATGCGGTGTCCGGCATTTCCAAACTGGATGTACAAGGACACTACTTATATGTGAATAAAGCTTATGCTGACATGACAGGCTATCAGCCAGAAGAAATGATCGGGATGTCCTGGGAAAAAACCGTACACCCCGATGAGTTGAAAAAACTGGTTGCAGCCTATTGTCTGATGGTGCAAGAGGGCAGAGTTGAAGTTGAAACCAGAGGGATTCGTAAAGACGGTTCGGTTTTTTATAACCAATTAGTGATGATTTCAACTTACGACGAACAGCACCAATTTATGGGGCATTACTGCTTCATGAAAGATATTAGCGATCGCAAAAAAGCCGAACTTGCACTAGAACAGGAACTCTTGCGGAGTAAAACCTTCTTCAACACTTCCCTGGACGGTGTTGTTGTCATGGATTCCGTCGGAAAAGTTGTCCAAGCTAGTCCCAGTTTTGCTCAAATGCTGGGCTACACCCTAGAAGAAACCCTGAATCTGAATCTGTTTGATTGGGATGCTGAATGGACGAGGGAAGAACTACAACTTATGCTCCAGAGAGAGGAGGTTATTCCGCTGTTTGAAACGCGACATCGCCGCCAGGATGGTTCTGTATATGACGTAGAAATTAGCTGGAACCGGGTGGAATTACAAGATGAGATGATGAACTTCTGTATCTGTCGAGATATTAGCGATCGCAAACGCAACGAAGCGGAACGCCAACAAGCAGAACAGGCACTCCGAGAGAGTGAAACTCGCTTCCAAGCCTTCATGAATCACAGCCCTGCCTCTGCCTGGATTACCGATGAAAATGGTGTAATGCTTTATGCCAGCCAGACTTATCTCAATACCTTCGATCTACCCACTGACAATGTGATTGGAAAGTCCCTTTTTGAACTTTACCCCGCCGCCATCGCCCAACAATTTCTAGACAATATCCAAACCGTTGCTCACACCAACGAGCTAATTGAAACGATTGAGATTGCGTCCCGTCGAGATGGAACCCTGGGTGAGTTTCTGGTTTACAAATTTCTCATCCCCGACTTATCTGGGCAAATGCTAGTAGGTGGTGTGGCGATCGATGTGACACGACAACATCAAGTGGAAACCGCTTTACAACGCAGTGAGGAACGCTTAATGCTGGCACTAGAAGCCTCTGGAGATGGACTATGGGATTGGAAAATTGAAACTGGAGAAGTTTACATTAATTCCTACTACCAGGAGATGCTGGGCTACAAGCCCGGTGAGTTGGTGATGGATGTGAACGTGTGGGAACAGATGATTCATCCTGATGATACATTGTGGGTTTTTGACGCTCTCAATCGTAACTTGCAAGATAGCTCTCTCAAATATGCCTTTGACTATCGTGTGCGTTGCCAGTCAGGCGAGTGGAAGTGGATCGCTAACTACGGGAAAGTCGTTGCCTACGATGAACATGGTAAGCCTTTACGGATGATTGGAACGCACAAAGACATCAGCGATCGCAAACGTAAAGAACTGGCACTGCAGCACGCAATGGAAGCAGCAGAAGCAGCGAACTTGGCAAAAAGTACCTTCCTAGCCAATATGAGCCACGAATTACGCACTCCTCTCAACGTAATTCTAGGATTTGCTCAGGTGATGGCCCATGACTCCTCCCTAACTCCCAACCAAAAACAAGATCTGCAAACAATTCGACGGAGTGGAGATCACCTCTTGAGTTTGATTAACGATGTGTTGGATCTCTCGAAAATTGAATCGGGACACTGCACAGTTGAAGACAGCGGATTAGACTTAATTGCGCTGCTGCATTCCCTCCGAAATATGTTGGCGGAACGAGCAAGTTCTAAAGGACTTGACCTTTGTTTCGAGATTGCGCCAGAAGTTCCCCAATTTATGCTTGTCGATGCTCAAAAACTGCGTCAGGTTTTGCTCAATCTGCTGAGTAATGCCATCAAATTTACCGATCGGGGAAGCATTACTTTGCAAGTCAGTATAGAGGCGAACGGTACAGGGGCATTAACCACAACTCGGCCGATTCTCCAGTTTGTAATCGCTGACACAGGTGTAGGGATTGCATCGGTTGAACTCGATACTATCTTCGATGCGTTTGTGCAAGCCCAAGCTGGGAAGCAATCGATCGGCGGTACGGGGCTAGGTCTCACCATTAGTCGCAAATTGTTGGAACTCATGGGCGGAAAAATTTCTGTTAGCAGCACTCTGGGAGAGGGGAGTACCTTCACCTTTACCCTTCCCGTCAGCCCGATCAGTGGAGTTAATGTTACACCCGAAGAGAATAATCGCCTCGTGATTGGGCTGGCTCCCTGTCAAGGGGATCATCGCATTTTGGTGGTTGATGATCAAGCAGAAAATCGCTTGCTAATGGTCAGATTACTGACACAATTAGGATTAGAGGTAAAAGAAGCTACCAACGGACAGCAAGCTGTGCAGATTTGGCAACAATGGCAACCAGACCTAACCTGGATGGACATTCGGATGCCCGTGTTAGATGGATACGAGGCTACGAAGCAAATTCGGGCAATGGAAGACGGACCGAACAGTATCATTATTGCACTTACGGCCCAGGCTTCCCAGAGCGATCGCGCCCTCGCCTTGGCTGCTGGCTGCAACGACTACATCAGCAAGCCGTTCCGGGAACAGACCCTATTTCTTAAGATGGCGGAATACCTAGGCTTAGAGTATGTATATCAGGAAGAGGAAACAGAAAAAGGGGAACGGGGAACAGATTGTTTTCCTTCTTATTTCTGTTCTGTTGCCTCTTCCGTGTCAGATTCCCTCGATCCAATGCTTCTGGCGACATTACCAAAAGTATGGGTGGTTGAGTTGGAAGATGCTGCTTTATGTGGGGATGATGTTGCGATCGTTGAACTGGTAGCTCAACTTTCCTCAGAACTCACTCAATTCGGTACTCATCTGACGGAACTCGCCAACCAGTATCAATTTGAGAAAATCATTAATCTAATTCGAGGTAATTTCCCAAGTGGAATTCCTCCATTGGATTTATAAGCTGTTGTGCAGTTAAACGTTTGATTAGGACTAGGGAATTAGGAACAGCCAACAAGAATACAATCTAGTTATTGGTAATTCTTGACCAAAGCCTCCTTGATTTTTATTTAACATTACTGCTCTAAAATGCCTCATAAAATTACCAAATTTTCCCAAATCACTCCTTTAAATTTAACAAGCTTAGAGGAATGCAGTGAAGAATCCGTGTATGCTCCTGGTCATATTCAGCCCCACGGAATCGTTTTATTGATGCAAGGAAACAGCCTCAATATTTTACAAGCTAGCGAAAATGTAGAACAGTTTTTTGGCATTTCTGCCCTAGAATTGCTAGGTCAGCCATTGCCAGATTTATTGGGTCACGAGCAAGTACAGGAAATTGTCAGGCATCTAAATCAAGAAGAACTCAACATTCATAATACTTTCGATCTAAAAATACCTCTAAAAGACGGGAAGATTCAAACATTTAGAAGCACACTGCATCAACTACCAGATGAGTTGATTCTGGAGATCGAACCCCAATTGACTATTGAAAATAATCATTCAATAGATTTTTATCAGCGTCTGCAAACAGTTATCCTCAACTTTCGCAGTGCGATCGATATTTCGGATTTAGCTCAAACCATTGCTAAAGAAGTAAAAGCCATGACCGGGTTCGATCGCGTGATGATTTATCGCTTTGAAGCCGATGACCATGGGATGGTGATTGCTGAAGAGAAAGAAAGCTATCTAGAAAGCTACCTGGGATTGCATTACCCGGCGATCGATATTCCCGTACCCGCCCGCAAATTGTTTTACCGCAATTGGATACGCCAAATTCCCAATATCAATTACACTCCGGTCCGCCTAATTCCTACCAACCATCCCGTAAGCCATACACCCCAGGATCTAAGTGCTTGTGTGTTAAGGGGAGTATCTCCCTACCACATTGAATATTTGCAGAATATGGGAGTGGCTGGGACACTGACGATTTCGTTAATTGACGATCGGCGTCTCTGGGGATTAATTGCCTGTCACCATTACAGCCCGCGATTGGTAGATTACGAAACTCGCAAAACCTGTGAATTTTTAGGACAATTTGCCTCGATCGAACTGGTGCATCAGCAAGATCGAGAATTGAACGTTTACCGATCGCAGGCGAAAACGATTCAGGATCAACTTCAGCAGGCATTCCGGCGAGATTCTAATTTTATCGAACAGGTATTGAGCGAAAATGCTTCTCAATTGCTAGATTTAGTTCATGCTCAGGGAGCTGCAATTCTGCTCGATGGTCGTTTGACATTGGTGGGTCAAACACCATCGGAAGCTGAGGTAGACGAACTCGTGCAGTGGTTGCTGGAACAGAATAAAGAACGAGTGTTTGCAACAGCTTCTTTGTCTCAGTTGTATCCCCAAGCCAAGCAATTCAAAGATCGAGCTAGCGGTGTTTTAGCAATCTCAATCTTCCTATGCTATGCCAAACAAAAGTCATACCATATTCTTTGGTTCCGACCCGAACAAATTCAAACCATAAACTGGGCAGGTAATCCACAAGATGCTGTGTCGATCGACGACATTGGAAAAATGCACCTGTGTCCCCGCAAATCCTTTGAACTGTGGCAAGAGACAGTGCGGGAGATGTCTTATCCTTGGCAGATTGCAGAGTTAGAAGCTGCCGCCGAAATGAGGCATATCCTCATGCTGGCGGTGTTAGAATTTTCGCAAGCTGCCCTAGAACACGCTGCACAAAAGGCAGCAATAGCCAACCGTGCCAAAAGCCAGTTCCTTGCGAACATGAGCCACGAACTCAGAACGCCACTCAACGCCATTCTGGGATTTACCCAGCTTATGAACCGCAGCCCCTATATCCCAGAAGAATTTCAAGAGCATTTAGGGATCATTACCCGGAGTGGAGAACACCTGCTGACATTGATCGACGATGTTTTGCAAATGTCTAGGATTGAAGCAGGGCAATTGGTACTGAGTCGAAGCTGTTTTAATCTGCATCGACTGCTGGGTTCTATTAACGAGATGTTCAGCATCAAAGCGCCTGAGAAAGGGTTACATCTGAGCAGCGAGTGGGATGCTACTGTTCCCCGTTATGTCTGTGGGGATCAAGCAAAACTTCGCCAAATCTTGATTAATCTGCTGGGGAATGCTATCAAATTTACAACAACAGGAAGCATAGCCCTGCGCGGACGAGCTTTTTCATCAGATGATATGCCATCCGGTACAATTTGCGATCGCGCCACTAATCCACCTGATATTAAACCAACTATTACCCTGTGTCTCGAAGTTGAGGATACCGGATCTGGCATTTCTCCCTCAGATTTAGAATCGATTTTTGACGCTTTCATGCAAACCAATCGCGGTCGCAACGATCGAGGAACAGGTTTAGGACTGTCTATCAGTCGTGAGTTTGCGCGTCTGATGGGAGGCGATATCACCGTGCGAAGCACCCTGAATCGAGGCTCGACTTTTACCTGCCAAGTTGTTTTAGAACTACCAGAGTCCCTTGATTTAGAGAAACCTGAAACGAGCGATCGGATTATCGGGCTCGCACCTGGGCAACCTATCTACCGAATTCTAGTAGTAGAAGACGTTCCAGAAAATCGGCAACTGCTGATGACACTGCTGGAGTCATTTGGGTTTGATGTGTGTGCGGTGGAAAATGGGGTAGAGGCGATCAATCGTTGGCAAACATGGAACCCTGACCTGATTTTGATGGACATTCAAATGCCTGTCATGGATGGTTATGAAGCGACGAGACAGATTCGATCACAACAGTCATTAGTCATTAGTCATGAGTCATCAGCAGATAACTCAGGGCAAATGTCACAGGAGAATAGACCAATGACACGCATCATTGCCCTGACTGCCTATGCTTTTGAGGACGATCGTATCGCCAGCCTGCAAGTTGGTTGCGATGACTACATTGCCAAGCCGTTTACTGAAGACACACTTTTCGAGAAAATAGCTCATCACTTGGGCGTCCGCTACTGCTACGCCGAAAAACTTCCGCCAAAATCATCAGCTTCGCCACCAAAGATATTTACTCCAGACTTTAAAACCATGCCAGCCAAGTGGATTGCAGAAGTTCATGAAGCAGCACTAGATCTTAGTGATAATAAGCTTTATGAACTTATTGCTCAAATTCCCAAGGAGAAACAAGATTTCATCGCGGCGATGACATCTTTGGTCGATAACTTTCAGCTTGAAACGATCGCAACTCTCACCCAGATTTAGGAACAAGCCCATGACAACTCTATTCAAACTTGCGGCCGAAAGGAATATTCTCATCGTGGATGATACCCCAGACAATCTGCGCTTGTTAGCCAAAATTTTAGAGTCACAGGGCTATATTGTGCGTAAAGCCCTCAACGGCAGGATGGCGCTCCAAGGTATTCATCGCGACCCACCGAGTCTAATTTTACTTGACATCAATATGCCGGAGATGAATGGGTACGAAGTCTGCCAAAAGTTAAAAGCATCGGAAGCGAGTGCTCAGATACCAGTTATTTTTATCAGTGCGCTCGAACGACTGGAAAACAAGGTACGAGCCTTTGAGCTGGGTGGCGTAGACTATATTACCAAACCATTTCAAGAGCAGGAAGTGCTCATGAGAGTAAAAAATCAATTACTCATCCAACAGCAACGCCAACAACTGGTCGAACAAAATCAACGTTTAGAACATGAAATCCAAGAACGTCTGAGGGCAGAAGCAGAAGTAAGGCAGCTATCCGTGACCGATGAATTAACTGGATTATATAACCGACGAGGCTTTTTTTTACTAGCCGATCAACAATTGAAAATTGCTCGACGCACGCAAACCTCCTATTTTATTTTATTCGCTGACTTAGACGGTTTGAAAAAGATTAACGACACTTTAGGACATGAAATGGGAGACAGAGTAATCTTTGACGCAGCTCAAATATTGAAGCAAACCTTTCGTGATGCGGATATTGTTGCTCGACTGGGAGGAGATGAATTTGCTTTATTTATTCCTAACTTTTCGGGTGATTCATCTACTAATTTTCATGCTCGGCTGCAAGAAAATATAGATCGCTTTAATCAACAGTCCGAGCGAGCTTATATATCAATAAGTCTTGGTGTGCAGTTTGGGGATTTAAATAATGAAGTTTTATTAGAACAATTGCTGGCTAAGGCTGACAAACTCATGTACGAGCATAAACGCACCAAACGCTGTTTCAATCCTCAACCGTTCTTTTGAGAACAGTGATATCGGAGCGCCATAAGCATTATTTATTAAACGTGAGTTCAACCGAGAAAGAGTAAACTGAAAACAAGATAGGGAAACAGCTTGTAGACTTTACCCCCCCTCAGCCGGAAAACACGATGCAGTATAGCTCATCACACCTAAACCTCAGAGGGTGGCAACCCCGTTAAAAGCTCTCTATGTATTAGGATAACGGTGTGTGCAATCAAAAAATGTCGTAGCTATTGAACATTTGCTAGTTGAAATTGAGATGAATTGAAAAATCAGCGAATTTATGTAAAGTATTGTAGGATTAAATTGGCGATCGCTCTGGCTGTTCGCCATTAAAATTAAGAGAGAGTATTTATGCAAATTGTGCTGGCTGCCTTAGACGATAGTTTAGTTAGAGCGTGGGAAAGCACTTGCGGCAGTATGGAAAATGTAAAGATACATCACGGTTCAATATTTGATGTGAAATGCGATGCTATTGTGAGTCCGGGGAATAGTTTTGGTTTCATGGACGACGGCTTAGATTTAGAAATTTCGGAATATTTTGGAGGGCAGGTTCTTGAACGCTTGCAAAAACTAATTCAGGCGCGACATCACGGCGAACTCTTAGTAGGAATGGCAGAACTTGTAGACACCGATCATGCTGAAATCCCCTATTTAATAGCTGCACCAATTATGCGTGTCCCCACAGTTTTAAGAGAAACAGTAAATGTTTATCTAGCAACCCGCGCTATTTTGACTCTCGTAAAATTTGGCTCAGTCCCAGATGGAACGCCAGTCAAACATATCATTGAAACTATCGCTATTCCCGGCATGGGTACGGGAATGGGCAAAGTGCCGCCACATATCTGTGCCAATCAAATGAAAGTTGCGCTCGAAGATATCCTCTTATCTCAGTACGAATTTCCTCAATCTTTACTGCACGCTCAAAGATGTCACCACTTGTTATATACGGAGGAGAGCGAAAATTTGCAATTGGAAAATTGAAACTATTAAATTTGCCAGTTTTATTGGGTTGAGAAACCAAGTTGATTGGTGTGTGTTTTTTTAAGTATAGAGACTTATTACAAATTTAAGTGCGCTAAACCGTACCTCCAAGTTGGTGGTATCCTACACACGAGAGTAACTTTGGTAGATATAATGTAATAGAACTGAGGTCATTCCAACTAGGTAAACGCGGATACAAAAGTTGATCAAGCTGGAAAAGAATTGCCTAGTTCTTATTAAATGCCAGAATTCCTTCTGGCGCTACACGTACAAAGTCTGTATAAAAAACCACAATTCGTTCTGGCGCTACACCTACAAAGTCTGCATCCAGGGACTGTGAGATTTTTTGAAAATGTTTACTAACAGAGGAGAAGATTGATATGACAGATCCAAAAGTAACCGAGGAACCAATTTTAGAGGCAACTCTCGAAACGACGGAGCTCGTCAAAAAAGAGATGCCCGACGCGACTGATGAGGCGATCGCAGAAACTGCGGCGCTGTTTGAAGCAATTAAAAAACGCGCCACCGCCGAAGTGCAAGCAGCGGGCGAACTCACCCGCGAAGCTTATTTAAAAGCTGTCAATAAGGCATCGGGGGCGATCGAAGAAAATAAGGATCTCGCCCACGAGAGATTCACAGAAGCAGTCAAGCTGATTAAAAAAGAAACTGAGAAAAATTGGCTGGTGGTAGATGCGATTAAAACGCGGGCGCAAGCGCAGGTGCAAGATGCCGGCGAAGTCAGTCGCGAAGCTTATTTGAAAGCAGTGCGACAAGCGCGAGAAGCGGTGGAACAAAATAAATTGATCGAACGCGATCGCATCGAACAAGCTGTTGACCACATTCACACGGAAGCTGAAAAGAATTGGCACGTTATTGTGAAGCAAATTGAGTCGATCGGCACTCGCTTGACGGATGCGGCTAAGTCTGCATGGAACGCGCTGACGGCGTTTTTTGACAAGAAGGATTAAACTCAGATATGACACCATTTTAAAAAACAGGCAAGATGCCTGTTCCACAAAGATTGAATTTTCTTGTGGAACAGGCATCTTGCCTGTTCATATTTAAAAAACAGGCAAGATGCCTGTTCCACAAAGATTGAATTTTCTTGTGGAACAGGCATCTTGCCTGTTCATAAAAGGTTTTGACACTAAGCGCTATAATCAAAAAGCATTATTTTTAGTCCATAACCCCTAACCATGAGAAGTTACTACTGCGGCGAACTGCGAAGCGAACACATCGGAGAGACTGTCACCCTTTACGGCTGGGTGGATCGCCGCCGCGATCATGGCGGGGTGATTTTTCTGGATGTGCGCGATCGATCGGGTATTGTGCAAATTGTCAGCGATCCTGAACGCACCCCCGATTCCTATCACGGGGCTGAGGCTTTACGCAGCGAATACGTGGTTAAAATTACGGGTAGAGTCACCAACCGCCCCGAAGATTCCCTCAACCCGAAATTGCCTACGGGTGAGGTGGAAATTTACGCGGACGAAATTGAGTTGTTGAATGCGGTTCGCAAACAGTTACCGTTTCAGGTGGCGACGGCGGAAAATGAAAGTGTGCGGGAAGATTTGCGCCTGAAATATCGCTATTTGGACTTGCGGCGCGATCGTATGAGTCGCAATTTGCAGCTTCGCCACCAAGTTGTCAAAGCTATGCGCCGCCACCTGGAAGATGTGGGAGGTTTTATTGAAGTTGAAACACCGATTTTAACGCGATCGACTCCTGAAGGTGCGAGAGATTATTTAGTGCCCAGCCGCGTCAATTTGGGCGAATGGTACGCTTTGCCGCAGTCGCCGCAGTTGTTCAAACAATTGTTAATGGTTTCCGGTTTGGACAGATATTATCAAATTGCCCGCTGTTTCCGCGATGAAGATTTGCGCGCCGACAGACAGCCGGAATTCACACAATTAGACATGGAAATGAGTTTCATGTCTTTAGAAGAAGTTATCGAATTAAACGAAGGTTTAGTCTCCCAGATTTTCCAAAGTGTCAAAGGCATAGAATTGCCTCGTCCTTTTCCGCGATTGACTTACGCTGAAGCAATGGATCGCTATGGTAGCGACAAACCGGATACTCGCTTCGGTTTGGAATTAGTCGATGTTTCCGACTTGATGAAAGATTCGGGATTTAAGGTATTTTCCGGGGCGGTTGCTGCGGGCGGAATTGTGAAAGTTTTGCCGATTCCCGGCGGGAATGATGCGATTTCTAACGTGCGGATTAAACCGGGCGGCGATTTGTTTAAGGAAGCCAGCGAAGCGGGTGCGAAGGGATTGGCTTACATCCGGGTGCGGGATAACGGCGAAATTGATACGATCGGCGCTATTAAGGATAATTTGACGGAAGCACAAAAACAGGAATTGCTCGATCGCACGGGCGCGCAACCAGGTCATTTGTTGTTATTTGCCGCGGCTGACGCAACAACTGTCAATAAGACTTTGGATAGATTGCGTTTGTTCGTCGGTAACGAATTGGGATTGATTGACAAAGACAAGATGAATCTGCTGTGGGTGACAGATTTCCCGATGTTTGAATGGAACGCTGATGAGAAGCGTTTGGAAGCATTGCACCACCCGTTTACTGCCCCGCATCCTGACGATATTAATGATTTGAAAACTGCGAGAGCTCAAGCTTACGATTTGGTGTTAAACGGTACAGAAATCGGCGGCGGTTCTCTGCGGATTTATCAGCGGGAAGTTCAGGAAAAGGTGTTTGAGGCGATCGGCTTATCGACTGAGGAAGCTTACAATAAGTTTGGCTTTTTGTTGGATGCGTTTGAGTATGGAACTCCGCCCCACGGAGGCATTGCTTACGGTTTGGATCGGTTGGTGATGCTGTTGGCTGGTGAGGAATCTATTCGCGATGTGATTGCGTTTCCGAAGACGCAGCAGGCGGGTTGTTTGCTGACGAATGCGCCGGCTGGGGTGGATGAGAAGCAGTTGAAGGAGTTGCAAGTGCGATCGACTTATACGCCCAAGTCATAAGTATGTAGAATACCTTGACCATTCTCAATAATCCTTTCAGGGCGGACTCGCGTGCCCCCCGCGAAAATTCATCTGTTGTGGAACAGGCATCTTGCCTGTTCTTGAGAATGGTGCAAGATTTGTGATAAAATAGAGTTAGAAAAAAAATGTTTTCGTATTAACACTTTTTTTAACGGCTATGGCAATAATTACGATTCAAGTTGATGAAAATATTAAGACAGCGTTTGAAGAAGCTACTCCTAAGACTCAGCAAGAGTTAAGTTTGATTATTCAATTGTTTTTTAGAGAAAATTTACACAATAAAACTTTAACGCAGGTTATGGCAGAAATTTCCGACCGAGCCATGCAGCGAGGCTTAACGCCTGAAATTTTACAAGACATTTTAGCAGATAATAATGACGAATAGATTTGTCATTGATACGAATGTTTTAATCAGTGCTTTACTGTTTAAAACCTCAGTCCCATTTCTGGCGATTGAGTTGGCAGAAACAAAAGGAATAATTTTATATTCTGAAACGACTTTAAATGAATTAGAGCAAGTTTTAAATCGTAAAAAGTTTAACAAGTATCTTTCTTTGGAAGATCGGCAAGTATTTTTACTGAAATTTATCAGTTCATCCCAATTAGTTTCTATTAGAGAAAGTATCACTGTTTGTCGAGATGAAAAAGATAATAAGTTTTTAGAGTTGGCTGTTAGTGGTAATGCAAATGTAATTGTTACGGGTGATTTGGATTTATTGGTATTAACTCCTTTTCAAGGAGTCGAAATTGTTACTCCCGATATGTTTATTGAGAGATTTAGTTAATGCCATAATTACATGGCACTTTTTTAGACTAAAAACACTATAATTATCATAGATGTCCTTGCGTTTCCGAAGACGCAGCAAGCGTGCTGTTTATTGGCGAATGCGCCGTCTGATGTGGATGAGAAGCAGATGAAGGAGTTGCAAGTGCGATCGACTTATACGCCCAAGTCATAAGCCCAAGTGATAATTATGAAACACCTTGACAATTTAACCATTCATCGGTTCCGAGGCCTGCGAGATTTAACCTTGCAGGACTTGGGTCAAATCAACATATTGGTTGGTGGGAATAACTCAGGTAAAACCAGCGTTTTAGAGGCGATATCAACCTATTGTCGCCCCTTAGATCCGCTGGAATGGCTGAACACATCGTGGCGGCGAGAAATCAAATATTCTCGCAAGCCCAGACTGGAGGCACTAAAATGGCTGTTTCCTCAAAATAAAGAAGAAGAACAATTGGATTTTTACCAAATGGAAACTCGAGTTTCTGGTAATGGTAAGTTTTCAGTGAGAGAGTCGAGGGCAATTTACCAAGAATTTGAGGGAGTGGAATTATCGGAAGATGACGAAAGTCAATCCTCAGACGACCTTGGATTTGATAATACTCTGCGAGGTGCAGAAATAGAGCTCAAAGCTATTATATCGGATTTACCAAATGAATTATCTGAATTTTTTGAAATTTGGGAAAATGAGCGTTTAACGAATCGGCGAATTCGCTCAGATGCAATGCTGTCAGTTGATACTGTGACACCTTTTTCTCACCGCATAGAACAGTCACAAGTTGGCTTGCTGTCAGAAGCTATTTTTCAGCGTTTTAAGCCGGAAGTGATTAAGCTATTGCAAGTGATGGATTCAGGAATTATTGATTTAGTGATTCTCTCGCATGGCGGCAATCGTAGCAGTCTCTATATTGACCACAAACAAGTGGGAATTTCACCATTAAGTTCTTTTGGTGATGGAGTACGTCGCTTGCTATTTATTGCTCTAACGCTGACAAAAGTCAGAGGTGGAGTTTTGCTAATTGATGAGATAGAAACAGCAATTCATACTGAAGCACTTCGCAGTTCATTTGCCTGGATTGTGCAGTGGTGCAAGCAAATGAATGTTCAGTTATTTGCAACTACTCACAGTTTAGAAACAGTTGATGCGATGTTGGATGCTAGCGATACGGAGACGGATTTAGTTCTTTATCGTTTAGAGAAACAGGAGTCACAAACTAAAGCAGTTAGAATTGAACGGGAAAGATTGCAAAGATTGCGGGAGGATTTGGGTCAGGAGGTGCGCGTGTGAAATACGCCATTATTGGAGTAGAAGGGCCACACGATCAGGCATTTACAGGCAAGGTTCTCAAGCTTTTGGATTTCAAAGATTTTCGAGAAGAGTTGAAAGGATTAGAGTCTCAGTTAGACCACTTCTGGCGCAAGTTTATTCCTGTTTATCCTAAAAAAGGAAATTTGTATAAACGTCTTGATATGCCTTCTATTCTGTTTAATGATACTATCTCTGTAGCAATTTATGCAGGTGAAGGAAGCAATCTTGTGACTAATTTGGATGACATTTTATTCACAAATTCTGAGTATCAGAGAAACTTGGCAGCCTTCGGGATAGTTGCTGATTGCGACAAATCAACTCCCGATCGCATTGTCGAACCCTATGCTAAGAAATTCCGAAGTTATTTTCCTAATTTTCCCGATCGCCCTGGTGTTGTAAATACCAATAGCCCGCGTACAGGAGTATATGTTTTGCCAGATAACGCTTCGCCCGGTGTGTTGGATACTTTGCTGTGTGAGTGCGGACAGATAGCTTATCCCGCGTACATGGAGAAAGCTAGTTCTTATCTAAATGAGTTTTCTGAGTCAGAGAGAAAATCTTTAAAGTGGAAAAATTTTGATAGAGAAAAAGCTTTAGTTGCTACTGTTGTCAGCGTTCTCAAACCGGGGAAGACTAATACAACAAGTATTGCTGATAATAATTGGGTGAGCGAACAGACGCAACAGCAGGTTCCTGCTTTGGCAAATTTTATTGAGTTTTTGAGCCAACTTTTGGAAGTGAGTTAATGGACGATCGCACTTTTTCAATTCATACGATCGCCCTCCCAGATTACTCTTTCCAGTAACGGGTTAAAATCCGAATTACCTCACCCGCTATCGGCGATGGTAGAGGCGGGCTCCATTCCCCAACTTCTGCAAAACCTAAAACGTGCAACAGATTAACGATGCTGTCTACCGCTTTGGGAACGCCACACAACAGCAAACGAATCGGTTGCTTACCTTGAGGTACGTCAGGAATTTCTTCCCGGAGCAGTTCGGGAACCGACTTTGGCGGTGATATCATAGAGTTTCCTCCTAAATATGGGAGTTCAAGCCCCCACCGAACGATCGTGAGTCTGAGCGGTGGGGGTTTGGTTTTTGGGTGTCTAGATTACTCTAGCATAAACTAGATTGTGGTGTGCTACCTTGGCTTAAAAAAGCTCTAAAAAATTTGCAGTCAGCTAAAATGACATGGTGAACACGCTACCCCCAAACAATGTGAGTCCTGCAAAATCTCCCAGAGTTGCCTTTTACCCGCCACCCGAAATCAAGGAGAAGTTAGAAAAACTGGCGAGTATTGAGCGTCGTTCGATTTCCCAAATGGCATTACTTTTGGTGGAAGAAGGACTCGAAAGAGCGCAGAAGGAAGGCAAGTTTAATGAATCCAAAGACGATTAAACTCTCAACTACCACTGCGCGCGATCGCTATCACACCGTGTGTCACTATGCAAGAGGCGTACAAAGAAAGTACGATCGATGTATGAAGTAAATTCCCAGTTGCCTAACTTGCCAGCAAAAAACCTAAAACGAGTCACCAGCTACGTTCCTCCAAACGCCTACAACGTCTTGGAAGATTGGGCCAAGAAAGAAGACCGGACAGTCAGCAATCTCGTAAGTCGGATTGTCTCTGAAGCTGTAGATGCTTACTTGGCTAAAAAGACTACAGAAGATGAACCCAGCAGCAATTAACCTTTGATCTCTACGCTGATGGGTCATTCTCAACTGCCAACCTGTCGGGCCGTTTATTTTGTGTTGGAGTGGGGTTTTGTTTTTCCTCTAACCCGAAACCCGATCCAAAGGGTCAAATTCAGGAACCTGTTTTTGACCAAGGGATGTAATTGCTAAGACTAAAACACTTAACGTAAGGCCTAAAATCGCATAACTCGGTAGTGAAAAAATAGTTACTTTAAACAAATAAGGCAATTCCCCCCCCTTCCAGTTCCACCGCTTTCCTAGAAACACCAACAGCCCGCCATGAATCACAGCGGTTTGCACCATGACACAGCCCGCCGCCAATAACCAAACCGACATTCTTTGCCTAGAGAAGGCACAATTTTTAATGTGAAAACATAAATCATTCAGCAAAAAAACCACCGCCGGTGCTAACATCACAGAACTGGTGGGCTGAGAATAATTGATAGCAATACTCAAAGTGGAAATTAGCACCATTTCAGATAAGTCAACCTTTTTTGACCAAGCATTGCGAGATTGTTTTTTGTAAAAATACCAACTCACTAAACCAACTAGCACCAGAATTATCAAGTCAGAAAATAGCTTCGCCACGAAGGGACTATCAGGGAAAAATCTCGGCCCCATAACCCTTAAATCAAGGCGACTCATAGAAATATAAGCATTATTCGATGGATCATTGAGCCAGAGTGGAAATCCACGAGTCGCATCCTGTATAAATCCTGTTAAGGAATTGCCCGTTACAGCTAGACCTATAACTGCCAAAAAAGTTACCGTGACTAGAGATATAAAAACTAGCTGAAACCGTCTTTTGATTAAAAAATAAGGAATAAACAATATAACTAAGGTTGGTTTAAAAATGGCAATTCCTAATAAAAATCCGGCAATTACATCCTGATTTTTTCTAGCATAAATAAACATCCATAACAGCAGAACGGCAATAAAACTTGCCACATTGCCAACTTGAAGATCGAAAACAAAACCGTAGAGGAATGCAACTGATATACAACAAATAGTCCGAAAAGCTCGTGAGTGCGACACCAACAAGATATGCGCTCCCCATAAAACAAAACCTGTGGCAATAAGATGCAGCCAAGTCCAGATTGTGAATGCAGTCTTCATCGGGAAATAGCCCAAAAACCACAGCGGAGGAATGATATTAGGTGGATAAACAAAAGATGGAATAGACCCACACACTTTTGTGATGCTACAGAAACCGATGTTAAACACCTCGACATTAAAGGGACTCAAATGCTGATGGGCTAATCTACTCGCTACATAAAACCACTTAAAATCCCAGTAAGGCGGATCGGGCCGAGTAGTCAGATTGTAAACCAACCAACCGGTATAACTGAGAAATCGGGTGAGAACTAATACAATAACTGCTTGCAAAATAAAGTTAACGATAGGTTGACGAAAAAACTGAGTCAACCTGTGGATCGAAGGATGTTTTAAAAACAAAGAATCTTGCCATGCTGTTTTTTCGCTATCTAATCGCCAATTAAATTTGAGAAACAAAGCGACTGTAATTAGAATTATTACATTCCATAATCCCAAGCTAATCATAGGAAATAATTTTAATAAATTTACTATTTGATGAGATCACAACCAGAAATTATATCAGGTCCGATCGATTAACCATAATATCCCGGTCGGGGCGGGTTTTTGAGATGGTCAATTATTGGCAGGTATTGTTGGTGAACCCGCCCCGACAAAAAACGCGGTTGCTCGACCGGACATGATATTATCAACTAAAACTCAGCCTTTGAACCTAGAATCTAGACGTTTATTCCTGGTTTCAACCTAACTCTCTTTTCTCTCTTTTCTCTGCGTCCTCTGCGCCCTCTGCGGTTACAAAAAAAAATCTTATTCCCAAACGAAATAGCATTGCCATCTAAAAGCCCGATCGCACTTTTGCGCCTTATAACCCTGTTCACCCCCAAACATATGCGTTACCCTAGTTGACTACAGCTTGTACCGCACTCCCCAACTAAATTCATGCTTCCCCGCATCAAAGAATTAGCCGCCACCCTAGCACCCCGCTTAATCGAAATTCGCCGCCACATCCACTCCCACCCCGAACTTAGTGGCCAAGAATATCAAACCGCAGCCTACGTAGCCGGAGTTCTCGCATCCAGCGGAGTCCGCGCGATCGAAGGAATCGGCAAAACAGGAGTGCTCGGCGAACTCAAAGGCAACAGCAGCGAGTCCCGCTGGCTGGCAATTCGCACCGATATGGACGCTTTGCCGATTCAAGAACGCACAAACTTAGAATTTGCCTCCCGCAACGAGGGAGTGATGCACGCCTGCGGCCACGACATCCACACCACCGTCGGTTTGGGCGCAGCCATGATCTTGTCTCAGCTAGAGGAAAAATTGCCCGGTCACGTCCGCTTCTTGTTTCAGCCGGCGGAAGAGATTGCCCAAGGTGCTCAATGGATGATTAAAGATGGGGCAATGCAAGATGTTGACGGCATCCTCGGAGTGCACGTTTTCCCGACAATTCCCGGCGGTTGCATCGGTATCCGGCACGGGGCCCTGACGGCGGCGGCCGATGACATAGAATTGATTGTGATGGGCGAATCCGGGCACGGTGCGCGTCCCCACGAGGCGATCGACGCAATTTGGATTGCTTCTCAGATAATTACCACTTTGCAGCAGGCAATTAGCCGCACGCAAAATCCTTTAAGGCCGCTGGTTTTGACGATCGGGCAAATTAACGGCGGACGAGCGCCGAACGTGATTGCCGATCGAGTAAAATTACTGGGAACTGTGCGATCGCTGCATCCGGAAACCCACGAAAACCTGCCGGCTTGGATCGAACAAATTGTTTCTAGCGTTTGCGCGACTTACGGCGCTAAGTACGAACTCACCTACAAGCGCGGCGTGCCCGGAGTCCAAAACGACCCCAAACTCACGCAATTAGTCGAAAGTGCGGCTTTAGAAGCTTTAGGTCGATCGCGCGTCCAAATTTTACCAGAACCATCCCTCGGCGCGGAAGATTTTTCGATGTACTTAGAACACGCACCGGGAACCATGTTTCGCTTAGGAGTGGGACTGACTGACAAACCTAACTATCCCCTCCATCACCCGCAATTTGAGGTTGATGAAAGTGCGATCGTGACCGGCGCTGTCACCTTAGCCTATGCCGCCTACCAATATTGGAAACAGCATCCAGGTTCACACTAATAGTCTTGGACGTATGGGTGGTCAGCTAACTAACCGTAGGGTGCTTACCCGGAAAAATGTTTAGTCTCTTGTAAAAACATTCAGCCCTGACCCACCCTACAATAACTACAAAAACTAATTTATAAAATTTTATGAATCTAGATTTCGATAAATTCTGGAATGCCTGCAACCCCAGTGAGTCCCTAAAATTAGGCAATGCCGAAGATCTGCGGTATTACATTGATTTTTCTGAGGTGCGTGGCGGAAAAATTATTAACGTATTCAAACGGACAATTACCCGTTCGTCATCAGATAAACGGACTTGCCAATTATTTAGCGGACATATTGGTTGCGGCAAGTCTACTGAATTGTCGCGACTGCAAAAAGAGTTGACAGATGAGGGGTTTCATGTAGTTTACCTCGAGTCAACACAAGACCTCGATGAAATGGATCTCGATTTGACGGATATCATGTTAGCGATCGCCCGGCGAGTCACCCAAAGCTTGGAAGAGGGCAAAATTTCCTTGCAGCCCCAGGGTTTTAAAGAATTCTTAAAAAATAGTTGGAATTTTTTACAAACCCCTGTGACTTTAGAAGCTGAAGGAGAACTTTTTGGCAGCAAATATAGGGGCAATACAGACGGAAATCTGGAAGTTTCTCTGCCTTTAGGTATTGCCAAAATTACTGCCAAAACTAAAAGCAATCCCGACTTGCGATCTAAACTGAGACAGTACATGGAACCGCAAGCGAATAAAATGTTAGAACTGATTAATCAAGAAATTATTGATGTAGCAATTAATCAGCTAAAGCAGCGCGGTAAAAAAGGATTGGTGGTGATTGTTGACAACTTAGACCGGATAGTTTCTCGACCCAATGCAGCGGGGCGACTGTTGCCAGAATATATTTTTATTGACCGAGGCGATCAGTTGCGGCAACTGAATTGCCATTTAGTTTATACCCTGCCGCTGGGATTGATTTTTGGCAATGAAAGTGAAATATTAAAAAATCGCTTGGGGGGCGGAGTTGACCCGAAAGTTTTGCCGATGGTACCAGTAAAGAATAGAAACGGCAGCGAATGTGTTGAGGGGATGAATTTGCTGCGGCGCATGGTGATGTCGCGGGCTTTCCCTGATGTGTCAAGCGAGGAACACATCACATTAATTACCGAAGTTTTTGACAGTCCTGAAACTTTAGATGAATTGTGCCGAGTCAGCGGAGGTCATCTGCGAAATTTGATGGGGATGCTGTTTGGTTGCTTGCAGCAAGAAGACCCTCCTATTTCGCAAAATGTGTTGAAATCAGTGATTCGCAGTTCCCGCGACACTCTGAGGAATGGTATTGATAATGATGAGTGGGAATTACTGTTTAAGGTGGTAAAAGAACAAAGCATTAATGGAGATAAAGAATACCAAGATTTGCTGCGAAACCTGTGGGTTTTTGAATATGTAGACACTCAAGGAAATTGGTTTGCGTTGAATCCGCTGTTGATGGAAACTGACAAATTTAAGCTGTGGCAGCAGCAAAATTATTGAAATTATGGTAAACTCAAATCTAGCCGAAGATCTTGCAGCAGAAAATGAGCGATCGCTCTCTACATTGGTACGGACTATCGCCCGCTTTCAAGGAAAGTTTTCTTTAACTATAGTGCGTTGCAATTATGCTAGCTTGCGTTCTGCAATGCTGGAAAAGCTGCGCCATCGCTCGACAGTTGAATATCAAGAATTAGTCCTTGAACCTGCTACTAAAATACTTCATCAAACCATTCTCAATGCCGTCCAAGAGGAACCGCCGAAAGCTTTAATAATTGTCGGTATCGAATCGGTGGTTGCTCTTGATGACCTGCTAGCTGGGGCGAATAGAGCGCGAGATCAATTCAAGCAAGATTTTGCTTTTCCTTTAATATTATGGGTTACGGATTCCGTACTGTCTAAATTCAGTCGATCGGCGAATGATTTGAAGTCTTGGGCTCCTCCTCTAATTCAGTTTACGATGTCGCCCGATGATTTGAGGATTTTTTTGCGACAAAAAGCAGACCAGGCTTTTGCTGATGTTGAGAATTTCAAGTTAGATGACTGTGAAATTGAGTTATTGGAGAATGACCTGCTAAATGCAGAATTAGGCCCGGAATTGCAAGCTAGTTGGCAATTTATTCGCGGTTTAGTTGAAGTTAAGAAAAATCAAATAGATTTAGCACTCGAACATTATCAGCAAAGTTTGACATTTTGGCAGCAAAATCGCCACTTAGAAAGACAAGGAATTGTCTGCCAGAAAATTGCTCAAGCTTACAACCGCAAAGCTGAATTGCACCGGGCAGGAAATCAAGGTTATTGGCAAGAAGCTAGAAAGTATTTACAGCAATCTCTGGAGATTTTTGAGCAAGTGCAGCGACATGATTTAGCTGCGAAATGTATTAGCCAACTCTGCGAAGTGCTGCGACTTTTACAAGCTTGGGAAGAGTTGGAAAATTTAGCTAAAAAAGCATTAAAAATTCACGTAAATTACGGCACTGTGAACCAAGTAACTGAAGATTACGGCTTTTTGGCTGAGGTGGCGCTGCAACAATCTCAGTGGGAAAAAGCTTGCGAATCGGCTAAATTAGCATTGTCGGTTTTGGAACAAGCAGGAATAAATAAAAAAGAGACTGGTTTGTATCTGCTACTTTTGGCAAAAGGACAGCGAAATCTTATCCCCTGTTGGACAGTTAACCCCCCCCAGCCCGCCCTTGCTAAGGGGGGGAGTCAGTCAGTTTTTTCCCCTCTTGAGATTATAGAAACTTTAACACAAGCGAAACTAATTACCCAGCCTCAAGATGATGTGCAGCTTTATGTGAGGATTTTAGAAGAGTTGAGAACTCTGTATTTTGAGCAAGGCGAATATTTAAAAGCCTTTGATATCAAACTCGAACAACAAGCAGTTAAAAGCAAATATGGGTTGCAAGCTTTTATTGGTGCCAGCCGCTTGCAGTCGCCGCAACAAATAATTGACATCGGTTTAGAATCCGGTAAGTCAAAAGCTAAAATTGTTGAGGAAATTGAAGCAGCTTCCGGGCGATCGCGCGATATTAAAGAGCTCAGTAAACGGATACGTACACCTGCTTGCAAGCTGACGATTGTTCACGGGCAATCTGGGGTAGGAAAAAGTTCGATAATTCAGGCATGGTTAGTTCCGGCACTGCAACTGACCACTTTTGAAGCGCGGGACATATTGCCTATTTTATTGCAATCATATCATGATTGGGTGAGGGATTGCGGTGAGTCTTTGAAAGCAGGAATTGAACAATTAAAAGCTGTGAATTTGTCAGAGGCGATCGACACCCCAACAGCTATTTTAAAACAGTTGCGACTGAATCAAGACCGTAATTTATTAACTGTATTAATCTTTGACCAGTTTGAGGAATTTTTCTTTGCTTATCTAGATCCCAATGGTAGGCGAGAGTTATATGATTTTCTGGCTGAATGTTTAAATCAGATTAGCGACCTCAAAATTATCCTGTCGCTGCGGGAAGATTATCTTTTCTACTTGTTAGAGTTCAATCGCGCCACCAATTTATCAATAATTGATAACGACATTCTCACGAAAAAAATCTGCTATTACTTGGGAAATTTCTCAATTTCAGAGGCGAAAGCTATTGTTCAAACATTAACCAAAGGATCTCAATTTTACTTGGACGATGATTTGACAAACGCACTGGTAGCAGATTTAGCAGGTGAAGTGGGAGAAGTACGGCCGATCGAACTTCAAGTCGTGGGAATGCAACTGGAAAAAAGGCAGATTACTCGACTGAGTGAATATCAGCAACTTGGCAGTCAGGCCAAGCTCAAACTGGTTGAGGAATTTTTAGCAGAAGTTATCGCCGACTGCGGCCAGGAGAATAAAGATATTGCCGAACTTGTCTTGTACTTGCTGACGGATGAAAACAACACTCGTCCTCAGAAAACTCTGGCTGAATTAGAAGCAGATTTAGGAAATGAGTCAAAAAGATTAGAGTTAGTTTTAGAGATTGTCGTTAAATCGGGATTGGTGTTAGAAGTGCCAGCAACTCCGATTGAACGTTACCAACTTGTCCACGATTATTTAGTGCCTTTTATCCGCAAACAGCGCGGTGCGGAATTACTAGAATTACGCGAAAAACTCAAGCAGACTGAAGCTGAAAATCAGATATTAGCAGAGGCAAGAAAAAAAGCAGAACAGTTGTCCGTAGAATCACAGCAAAAAGCCCAGAGACGAATTGGTATTGGTACAGCGGTATTGAGTATTAGCCTAGTTTTAGCTGCAACTGTAATGGCAGTAGCGTGGCAGCAAGTGGACAAGGCACAGAAATTGACAAAATTAGAGCGCGCTGCAAGTGATGCTTTGAGACTGTTTGAATCTGGCAATAACCCAATAGATGCTTTAATCTCAGCCGTAAATACTGGGAAACAGCTCAAAGCTACAGTGAACAATGTTCGATCCCTTGCAGATTACCCGATATCTACTCCCCAGATTGCCCTCAACCAGATTCTCGACAACATCCGAGAACAAAATCGGTTTAAAGGACATCAACGTTTGGTATGGAGTGTCAGTTTTAGTCCCGATGGCAAATACATCGCTACGGCATCATGGGACAATACAGCCCGGTTGTGGGATGTAACAGGCAAGTTGATACAAGAATTTAAAGGACATCAACGTTGGGTATCGAGTGTCAGTTTTAGTCCCGACGGCAAATACATCGCTACGGCATCAGCAGACAAAACAGCAAGGTTGTGGGATGTAACAGGCAAGTTGATACAAGAATTTAAAGGACATCAAGATTCGGTAAGGAGTGTCAGTTTTAGTCCCGACGGCAAATACATCGCTACGGCATCAGCAGACAAAACAGCAAGGTTGTGGGATTTAACAGGTAAGTTTATCCAAGAATTTAAAGGACATCAGGGGGGGGTAAATAGTGTCAGTTTTAGTCCTGACGGCAAATACATCGCTACGGCATCAGGGGACTATACAGCCCGGTTGTGGGATTTAAAAGGCAAGCTGATACAAGAATTTAAAGGACATCAAGATTCGGTATCGAGTGTCAGTTTTAGTCCCGACGGCAAATACATTGCTACGGCATCAGGGGACAAAACAGCAAGGTTGTGGGATTTAACAGGTAAGTTGATAGAAGAATTTAAAGGACATCAAAGTTCGGTAACAAGTGTCAGTTTTAGTCACGACGGCAAATATATCGCTACGGCATCATTTGACAAAACAGCCCGGTTGTGGGATTTAACAGGCAACCTGATCCAAGAATTTAAAGGACATCAAACTTTTGTATTGAGTGTCAGTTTTAGTCACGACGGCAAATACATCGCTACGGCATCAGGGGACTATACAGCCCGGTTGTGGGATTTAAAAGGCAAGCTGATACAAGAATTTAAAGGACATCAAGATTCGGTATCGAGTGTCAGTTTTAGTCCCGACGGCAAATACATTGCTA
>NZ_JAUBOS010000048.1:0-5533 GCF_036700365.1 Microcoleus sp. w2-18bC1 | reverse complement strand
AGAATTTAAAGGACATCAAGATTCGGTATCGAGTGTCAGTTTTAGTCCCGACGGCAAATACATTGCTATATCAGGGGACAAAACAGCAAGGTTGTGGGATTTAACAGGCAAGCTGATACAAGAATTTAAAGGACATCAAGATTCGGTATCGAGTGTCAGTTTCAGTCCCGACGGCAAATACATTGCTACGGCATCAGATGACTATACAGCCCGGTTGTGGCGAATTAAAAGTTTAGATGAAATGCTGGTGCAAGGCTGCGACTGGCTGCACGACTATTTGCAGAATAATGCTGAGGAAAGCGAGAAACACGTTTGCGATGATATTAGTGCTCAGAAAAAATGATTAGCCAATCAGTCGGTAGGTGCAAATAAACCTGACCGTGTAACAGAATGTAAAGCGATCGCAACTTTTGCGATTCCTGCGTTTCACCCGCAATGACAGATTTACCGCAGGGGGCCCATAAACCGGGTTTTTTACGAAAAGACCAGTTGCAGCGCGCAGATTCGGTAAAAAACCCGGTTTCTTTGGTCTGGCGTAAGCCCTGACTTAACAGAATTCTGGCAACTAAACCAGCCTATCTTCCGGAATCCCGCTCTAGCAGCCGCCAAATGTGCTAACGTACAATCAAAAATCCCCAAATTTCAACTATCGGGAGATAGATAACTGTGTCCGCTCAAGCACCTCCAACTCCCAATTACAAATGGTTTAGCTGCATTTCTAGCACTGTTTTCACCGCATTGTGCCTGTTACCCATTTTCAGCGCTGCGGGATACGCCCAAACTCCCCAAAATAGACCGATCAAAATAGGCGTAGTGCAGCGGTTTGGTACCAAAGCAACCGACAAACTGACGCTGAAAGCATTACCGGGCGACAGCTTAACTTTGCGTTACAAAACTCCTCAAGGCATAGAAACCAAAACTGCTGCTAGCGTCAAGTTAGAAATAGCCCCGAAACCTCTGGAATTGCCCTTAGTAGAAGAACGAGTTGTTCTGAGCTCCCACCGCAGTTTCGAGAGTGCAGAAGATAGCGCCAATCAGTGGCGTGCCCAGGGAATAGAAGTAGAAATTGCTCAACCTTTTCGCTGGCAAGTTTGGGCGAAAAGAGATACTTACAACTCTCCTTTGGTGCGGCGCTGGCTGTTGCAAAGTTTGCAAGCTCAAGGGAACACAACAGCTTTTTTGGATTCCAAAGTATTTAAACAAATACCCCAGGCATTTTGGGTTTTAAACGGCTTTCGTTTCAACCGCAATGAGTTGGATGTGACGGTCGGGAAAAATGTGATTGAGGTATTGCAACAAACCACCCAAGAGGCGACAGCTACTGAACCAGAAAAAGCAATTCAAGAAACTCACCGTTATGGCGGGAGTTTGCACCTGCAAAAAAATGCTTACGGCACTTATACTTTGGTAAATAAAGTGCTGACGGAAACTTATTTGCGGGGTGTTGTTCCTCACGAAATTGGGGCTTTTTCGCCTTACGCTGCGATTGTCGCTCAAACTATTTTAGCGAGAACCTACGCCCTGAGAAATTTGCGCCGGTTTGCTGTGGATAATTATGAGTTGTGCGCTGATGTTAACTGTCAAGTTTATAAGGGTTTGACCGAGGTTTACCCACAAAGTGATAAGGCGATCGCCCAAACGACTGGTTTGGTGCTAACTTACGAAAATCAGCTAGTAGACGCCCTCTATTCCGCGTCTAGCGGCGGCGTGACAGCCTCTTTTAACGATGTGTGGCAGGGCGCGGAACGTCCATATTTGCGATCGATCGTCGATTCGCCTAATAATGTTTGGGATTTGTCCAAGCAGAGTTTGTCTGACGAAAACAATTTCCGCCGCTTTATCAGTTTGCAAAAAGGGTTTAATGAGGAAAAAGAAGACACTTTTCGGTGGCGCGAACCAGCTTCTTTGACCGCGATTGGTGGATTTCTCAAACAGTATCTTCAGAAGAAACAGCACCCGCTGGCTAATTTTAAAACTGTCACTCAGGTGGAAGTGGTGGAAAGGTCGCCCGCAGGTCGAGTTTTGAAAATGAAGGTTCAAACTGACTTGGGCCCCATCGATATCGACAAAGACGAGATTCGCAATGCTTTTTACCCGCCGATTAGCACGCTTTTTTACCTCGAACCAATTTACAATCCAGACAAAACTCTCAACGGTTATGCTTTTGTCGGAGGCGGCTTCGGACACGGGGTGGGAATGAGTCAGACTGGTTCTTACAATTTGGCTAATTTGGGCTGGAATGGATCTCAAATTCTCAGCTTTTATTTTCCCGGCGCTCAAGTTGTACCACTCAGCGATGCGATTACATTTTGGCGCGAATAGTCGATCGCACTCTGCCTAAAACTTGGCGATTTAAATCATCGCCACTACACAAACAAAGCCCGCCTTTGCGGACTAAATATCAGCCGTAAAACTTTTAGATTTTAGACTTGGGATTCTAGATTGGTTTCACAGTTAATCTAAAATCTGCCATCTAAAATCTAAAATTATTTGGTCAGCTATCTGCTCAAACGGCTAGGAATTCCTAGCTGGGAGTGACAGACTGCTGGCGGCTGTGTTGCAATGTTAGACACAGAAACCCGGTTTCTTAACATAATTGGGCTATTTCAGCTTAATTCTGGAAACGAGAAACCGGGTTTCTTAGGGTATCACGCAGAGCGTCCTTTCTTAGTAGAGCGATTCTTCTTGGTGAGTTTCGATCGTACAGTCAGACTTGGGATAGGCGACGCAGGTGAGGACAAATCCAGCCTCGATTTGGTCGTCGTCCAAGAAAGATTGGTCGGATTGGTCAATTTCGCCTTTGGTGATTTTGCCGGCGCAGGTGGAGCAAGCTCCAGCGCGGCAAGAGTACGGGAGGTCGAGTCCTGCTTCTTCTGCAGCATCAAGAATGTAAGTATCGTCATCAACGTCAATGGTCTGGTTAATTCCTTCGGCTTCGCTGATGAGGGTAACTTTGTAAGTTGCCATGCACTAAATCCTCTCAAAAATTCAACAAGATTGATAATTTTTCCTAATGCAACCTTCAAGGCTCTATTAGCTTTGAGGTTAGGTCTTAGGTTCGTTCCCTCTATGATAGTAGGGGAAAGAAGCAAGGTTGCAACACTTATTTACAAAAAATTTGAATGGGATTAGTTATAACTTTTTCTAATTTCATCTTTATTACTTATACCTATGTTGGATTCAGCCTTGTGATACTGTTGCCGCAAGACTTGCGCTAAATAATCCGGTTTCTAGGAAAAATCCTGTTTTGAGCCCTACAGCACAAAAACCGGGTTGTTGGTATGCGGTGTGTCGATCGAGTTTCCGCAAGACTTGCTGCAAGGCAAGTCCCAGCAGGCGCTGAAATGTATAGTTAGATCGCATCAAGGCTTGGGTGTTGAAGGCTCGATCGAATCAATCGCACCACAACCACAGCTTAAAATCGGGGCCATAGAATCCTAAAGCCCTGCACCGCAAGTCTATAACTATCTAAAATCTTAAATCTCAAATCCCATGACTAATATTGATACTCGCTCTGGTTTTTCGGTTAATTCTCCAATTCGCGTGGGGATTGTGGGTACTGGTTTTGCCGCTAAGTTGAGGGCCGAGACAATTCAAGCTGATGGGCGATCGCACTTGGTAGCGGTTGCGGGCCACACCCCGGAGAAAACCGCAGAATTTTGTCAAGGCTTCGGGGCAGAAGCTGCGGTTTCCTGGCGCAAGCTGGTAGAAAGAGACGATTTAGATTTGGTGATTGTCTGTACGGTGAATCGGGATCACGGGGCGATCGTCCTGGCGGCGCTAGAAAATGAGAAGCACGTTGTGGTGGAATATCCTCTATCTTTAGACGTATCTGAAGCAGAAAGGGCGATCAAACTTGCCGCCCAAAAGCAAAAACTCCTCCACATCGAACACATCGAACTGCTAGGCGGGTTGCACTCCTCAATCAAAGAATCTTTGCCCTTAATCGGTAAAGTTTTTTACGCCCGCTACATTACTATGAGTCCTCAACATCCAGCCCCGCAGCGGTGGACTTATCAACATTCCCTCTTTGGCTTTCCGTTAGTTGGTGCAATTTCGCGACTGCACCGATTTACTGATTTGTTTGGGGAAGTGGCAAGCGTTAACTGTCAAGCTCAATTTTGGGACAGTCAGCCGGATTTCTACAAAGCTTGTTTGTGCAATGCACAGTTGCGCTTTGCCAATGACCTTGTCGCTGAAGCTGTTTATGGAAAAGGAGAGACTTTTTGGCAGTCTGAAAACATTTTTACCATCTACGGAGAAGCAGGAACGCTGGTTTTCACTCCCGAATCCGGTCAATTAATTCAGGGAGAAAATCGGCGCAACCTCAAAGTAGGAACGCGGCGCGGCTTGTTTGCCAAAGACACCAATATGGTGTTGGAATATTTGTCAAACGGTACGCCTTTGTACGTAAATAATGCCAGTAGTTTGTACGCTTTGAAGGTGGCAGATGCTGCGAGGCGATCGAGTGAGACTGGGCAAAATATAGCGATTAGTAATTTACCATCGGACATGATAAATTTGCAGTAATGAATTCAGTCCTCCGTTGATGCTTTTAGTCAATTAGGATTCTTCATGCTTACTACGAACAACTTTTATTTATGTGCGATACTAATATATCGAGGTTGATTTCTTACTCGCTCGATCCAAGTTTGAATTGCCGGAAATCTAGTTAAATCAAATCCGCCCTCGCCCGCAACGTGAGTGTAAGCAAATAAACCGATGTCAGCAATAGTATAGCGATCGCCAACAAAAAAAGCATGGTTTGCTAAATGCTGTTCCATCACCCCCAAAGCAGCATAGCCCGGTGCTTGTTTTTGTTTGAGTGCTTCTCGATATTCCTCAGCTTTTCCGGTGATATACCAAAAACGAGAAGTAGCAATAAAAGGTTCGTGGCTGTACTGTTCAAAAAATAACCACTGCATGACTTGAGCGCGTTCAAATTTATCAGTGGGGAAAAACTCCGTTGTTTCGCTCAAGTAAAACATAATCGCATTCGATTCAAACAGAAAAATATCCGGTTCTATTTCTAACACAGGAATACGCCCGTTAGGATTTTTGATCAAAAATTCATGGGTTCGACTTTCTCGTTTTATAATATCAATTTCTAGTCGCTCGAAGGGAATATTAAGCTGAGTTAAAAGCAAGCGGATTTTGTAGCAATTCCCAGAAGGAGAATATTCGTAAAGTTTCAACATGAGTATTTTTTATATACCACAAAGAACACTGAACACGCAAAGTAAAAAAAGCAAAAAAAGCAACAGAAGTTCACAACTTATTATTGTTGTAGCATTTGGGGGTAAGAGCAGCATTGCTACGTTCAGAAGTAATATGGGTTAGGTGCAACCCAGAGCAGCCTAAGTTCATCAATATTGGAGAATCAATGAAATTATACGGGAAAAATCCTCCCTTAAATAGCGTTAGGGAAGGGGCACGGAAATGGAAGATGAGCTTCATTGACACTCCCTGTGCTGAAGCAACAGGGATTCTAAAGAAACTACCAAAAGGTAATTCTTGAAGGCGCTGTCAAAAC
>NZ_JAUBOS010000047.1:0-46283 GCF_036700365.1 Microcoleus sp. w2-18bC1 | reverse complement strand
TTTTAATAATTTTAGGAATCGCGTATTAGCTTGCTTTTCTGATTAGAGAAACTTATAACCATAAGTTCAGGAGAGCCGATAATATCAGCTCCATTAACAATAAATTGTTAAGACTGTCGTCCACAATTAAAATACTGCCCCTTAATTTTTCTGAAGATAATTGATTCATCGGCTTGCTACGGGCTTAGTTAAACTTAAAATTTGTTTAAATTTATAAATTACGCACAGGTGCGTCCAAACCTATTTTTTTTCACGGAAAGACGCATGGCCGAAGGCAAGCAAGAGGAAAAAAAACAGGTTTGTGAGGGCATGATTGCCTCCTCAAGTCAAATTTATTATACTAATTTGTCAAAACAGCGAAAGCTGGGGCTAAAATTTCATATTTCGGATAAATTCGATCGACCTGGGCGTCGATTGATTGACTGGCGAATTGATTTACTGCTTGCTGCGGGTTTGGAAACCAAAAATATCTCACAAGCCCCACCGCTGCAATTTGCACTACAAAAGACCAAGGAGACTACCCGGACACTTTGCAGGGGTAATTTTCCCTAAATTCTGACGCGGAGCTGGATTCAAAAGTACGATCGACATCGTGGGCGGTAAGAAATGGGCGTGATCTTTTTATCTGATGCTCCCTGAGTCTGCGGTGTCGCATTATATTAAGAAATATAACAATAATTTTACACATGGGGGAGAATCCGGGGGCGGGATCAAGTCAAACCATCCGAGCGATCGGATCGAACACAACTTTGATAAGATTTAAGATTGACAACAAAATTTGCTATTGTGCGTCCGGGTAAAAACAATGAGCGATCGACCAATTATTCTCGGTATTGTCGGAGACAGCGCAGCGGGCAAAACCACCCTGACGCGGGGAATTGCCCAAGTATTGGGACCAGAAAATGTCACTGTGATTTGCACTGACGACTATCATCGCTACGACAGAAAGCAGCGGGCAGAAATCGGAATCACAGCATTGCATCCCGACTGCAATTATCTCGATATCATGCAGCAGCACCTCAGCCTGCTGCGTACCGGACAAGCAATTCTCAAACCCATCTACAACCACACCACAGGTACATTCGACCCACCGGAATACATCAAGCCCAGCAAATTTGTAATAGTTGAAGGTTTGCTGGGTTACGCAACCCGAACCATCCGCGATTCTTACGACGTAAAAGTGTATCTTGCTCCTCCCGAAGAGTTGCGAACTCAGTGGAAAGTTAAGCGCGATATTATGAAGCGCGGTTATACTGAAGAACAGGTGCTTGCAGAAATAAAAAAACGGGAACCAGACTCTGAAGACTTCATTCGTCCTCAGCGCAAATCGGCCGACGTTGTAGTTAGTTTTTACCCGCCCGAAGCGGAAAATGAATCGAATTTGAGCGTCCGTCTAGTGCTCAGACCGACAATTCCTCACCCTGATTTTACTGAAATTTTAGGTCGAGGCAGCGAGAGTTTTAAACCTGCAATTCGCTTGGGACTTGATCGGGATATGGGCAAACCAGTTGACGTTTTGGAAGTAGACTCCCACGCTACCAGCGAGCAAGTAAACGAACTGGAAATGATGTTGTGTAGCGAGTTGCCACACCTGCGGGGATTTTGCTCCGCCCAAGGCAACCCGGAAATTGGCAAACTGATCGGCACAACTGGCGAAGTTTTGCAAAGTTATCCGCTAGCTTTGACGCAGTTGCTAGTTGCATATCACATGATGAAAGCAATTCATGTCTATTAGTTAGTTGGCAGTTGGCAATTGGCAGTTGTTGGTTGTTAGTTGTTGGTTGTTATTGCAAGGATTAATAACCAATAACCAATAACCAATAACTAATGTACTCGCAAAGTCGGGTTAGCAGTGCCTAATTGCTGAAGTGGCATGGAGACTGGCAACTGACTTTGAGGTGCAGGCAGCATTTCGCCTCGGAAGTCGAGGATGGTGACAAGCAGCAGATAGGCAACTGCTAAAATTATAGAAATCACTCCAGTGATAATAGCAACAAGTTTTGAACGATCCATATTCAGCAAATTTTAACTACAGCTAATATTAGTTTAACATTAAAAATATCAACATTATTACTTAACTTATGCAATAGAATATAATCAGGTGCTAGTTATTTCTCTGACAAAAATGGAACCTCTTGTAGATGCGCCAAATCCCACCGAGATACCCAGAGCTACCCCAGTTGTGGAAACATTTAATCTGGGGAAGTTCTACCGTACCGGCTTTTGGATGAATGAAAAAATTGAATCGCTCAAAAATTGCACTCTGACTGTCTCTGAGGGGGAAACTTTTGGGTTGTTAGGGCAAAATGGAGCGGGGAAAACTACGCTGCTGAAAACTTTGCTGGGTATAGTGCGCCCCACTTCTGGGCGGGCGCTGCTGTTGGGGAGGCCTTTGGGCGATCGCACTGTGAAGCAGCGAGTCGGCTATTTGCCAGAAAATCCCTATTTTTACGATTATCTCACGGGCTGGGAATTCTTGCAATTTGCGGCGGGGTTATTTCAAATTCCCCCCTCGATTCAGCGACAGCGAATTCCGAATTTGCTAGACTTAGTTGGACTATCTCAATCGGCGGCAATTAAAAAACAGTTGCGCCAGTATTCTAAGGGAATGCTGCAACGGATCGGCATGGCTCAAGCTTTGATTAACAATCCCGATGTGGTATTTTTAGATGAGCCGATGTCTGGTTTAGATCCGATGGGACGCTATCAGATGCGGGAGATAATTTTATCGCTGAAAAATCAAGGAAAAACGATTTTTTTTAATTCGCATATATTGTCGGATGTGGAGAAGATTTGCGATCGAGTGGCAATTTTGGCGAAGGGTGAGTTAATCTGCATTGGTGCGATCGACGAACTCCTCGGCACTACTGAAACTTACCGGGTTGAAGGTAGGGGCGGTCACTTGAATATCCTGAAAAAATGGATACCGGATATGGAAGTTGATAATGATTTGTGGTACGGTCATTTGCAGGGCGATCCGAAGGAGTTTCTTTCTAGTCTGAGCGGTACGGGAGGGCAGCTAATTGGGATGAATTTGGCTAAGCCTAGTTTGGAAGAGTTTTTTATGCAGCAACTGCAAGAAAGAGGAATTTATTCTAGTAGTTGAACTTTATACATCAAGTTGATTGTGAGGTGGGCATTTTTCCCGCCCTGACTATAGAAACGGGCAAGATGCCCGTTCCACAGCACATCAAGTTTCTTGTGGGGTGGGCATCTTGCCCGCCTCTGAAAAGCTAATGTTTTTTACTTCCGTTAACAATGGCAACTGTAGATTTGCACATACTAACTCTGCACAATTCCACTGCCGCAGATACTCACAAACTTCAGAAATAATCGCATTTGCTGCATCTAAATCTCCTGCTTGAGAAGCATGATAGTGCGCTCTGATTAACGGCTTAATATCCTCGATATCTTGCCATTCCGATTTAGGTTTGAGCGGAATGCTGATATAATAACTATAGGCTTGGCTGTGGGCGGTACGGAGATTTTCAGGGTGTTGACTTAGCAGGTACTCGCCCTTTTCTCGGACTAGCGGATGCAACTGATAGGATTTGAGGTGGCGATCGTAATATAGCAATTGTCGGCGCTTGAGTGCCTGAATAATACTTTCTTTGAGTTCATACTTGCTAACTTCTGGCATTTGAGCGCTAATTCCGGCAAAAGATAGCGGATATTCTGAGGTTTGGTAGACAGAAATTCGGCTGAGACAAGTTTGCTCGCCGTCGCTAAGACGCGCTATGATTTCATCGATAGCTCTTTCAATATCTCGAATCAGCAACCAGTCTCTCTGGTGCAGAAAAATCCCGACATTTCCCTGAAACTCGGTATCATCTCGAATCAAGGCTGCGACGAGTTGTAAGGCTTTGGGATGTCCACAATAGCGATCGCACATTTCGGCTAATTCTTCTGGATTTGCAGTCAGATTAAAAGATTGCAATAGGGCAACTGCGGCATCTCGATCCAATCCGTTTAGCTGGATTTCGCGGGTGACAGTTGACGGCAATTCGGCTAAGCTTTCGCGACTGGTGAAGAGGATTTTGCTTTGATGTTCTGTTTCTAATAGTTCTTTGAATAACCAAGCATATTCTGCACAATCGTCGGCGAAATAACCCGCCGCTTTTGCCTCTCCAGCTTTCAAAAGTGTGTCGGCGCGATCGAAAACGAGCAAGCAAGGTTTTTCTCTGAGGATTTTGAGCAGATTTTCGGTTTTTTTGAAGTAGTCATTTTGAGCATTGACGGCTGCGGTAATGTCGCCGTTGGAGAGGGTGAATAGCAGCGAGTCAATTGTGCGATCGAACGGGGGTGCTTTGCCTGTTGCAGATTGCAAGGATTGCCAAGCGGCGCAGGTGAAGGGGGTATTTTCTGTGTGGAGTTGGCGAATTAGTTGGCTGACGAGGCTGGTTTTTCCGATGCCTGGTAATCCGACAATTGAGATGGCGGTGATATCTGAGTTAACGATCGTAGTTTTTAAGATATCGATTTCTTTTGTGCGCTGTACCCAATTTCTGATGGGGGGTAAGTTTTCTGGGAGGGGGAAAGTGCGATCTGTTTGGGAGTCGAGAGGGATATCTGCGATCGCGGCGGCTAAAAGTGGCTCTGTTTTCTTGATTTTGTAGCCTTCAGCAATGTATTCCCAGTTTTCTATTTCTACTGCTTTGCAAATATTGATAAAGTTCTCTCGTCTAATTTCTATTTTCGCCCAAAACCGCTTTAAGGTAGCTGTTGAAACTAAAGCGGCAACACACCAGGCATCCTCAGTTTTATTCCATCCGAGATTGCGTCTTACCATGTCAATGATTTTTAGCCCTTCTTCGGATGCTCTGAGCAAACCTGCCATTGCGACTCCTCTACGGAAATTATGCCTTAGTAAAGAATATTACATGATTTTGTGAGCCAAATGAGCCAAATGAGCCAAGTGAGCCTTTGATGTTGAGCCAAATGGTGAGCCGTTAAGCCTATACAGATTCAGGATTGTGGAGTATTGTGAAATGATGTGTTTGGCTGTCAGCTACGTTTGACGGTGCATCTGGCGGGCGATCGGGGATACAGCTTATCTACTGCTGGAGCAATGTAAAGTTTTATTACAAAAACTGGGCGAACTGCATAAAAAGCAGAGAAACGCCCTGATAGATATCTAGGAAGGCTTGCAAGGCGGGCTTTGCTGGTTTTGACGCAACTATATTTGTGAGGAGATGGGATTATGCAATTACTGACAGATGATGTGTTGTTGGGTAGTGCAGTGGATGCAAGTGCGATCGCCCCTCTGGAGGAAGAGATCAAGGGCGATCGAATCTTGTCCTATGGTTTGGATACCCGCAGTGCTAGCCAGTTAGGGGCCAGTTCGTCTTTCATTTCGACCTTCGACGGACTAAGGGGACAAGTTGGAACGATCGATCCGTCAGCCAAATTTACCCAAATTGCTAGTACCTTCAGTTTCTCCGACATCGCTGTTTCTAAAGACGGGACGATTTTCGGAATTACGCCCACTCAGTTATTCAAAATCGATCCAGTATCGAGTTTAACTTCATATGTTGGCGATCTGGGTGCAGGTGTTGTCAACATTAATGCTCTAGAATTTGCCAATGATGTCCTCTATGCGGCTGGCAATTCCAACTTATATACAATTAATACCAGTAACGGGGCAGCATCTTTCGCAGCTAACTTAGGCCCTGGGTTTACCAGCAGTGGGGATTTAGTATTTGACGCTGCGAACAATCGATTTTTAGCCACATCGAGAGGAGATACAAGCGATAGTTTGTTTGCGGTATCTCTCACAGGTCAAGCAACGAAAATTGGTGACATTGGTATCAATAATGTTTGGGCATTGTTGTTTGAGGGCGGAAAACTTTTCGGTTTCACAGGAGATGGGAAGCGAATTGCGATCGATCCTGGAACGGGAGCGGGGGTTTTTGATACCCTTGTCAAGGGTATTAGCGATCGAATTGGGGGAGCATCTGGTATTCAAATTAAGAAAGGAGAGATACTGTCGAGCACTCCGGGAACAATTCTGTCAGCGGATACGATCGATGTGTTTTTGCCATCCGGTGGCGAAATTACTTTAGATATTACAGTGACAGTGCCTGGGGATGCTTCTAGTTCAACCACTCGCAGCGCATTAAGTGTTGAAAGTGTGGATACTGTGGCTGCTCAGATGCCAAGTTCTTCAGCGGTTAGTGCAAGTGCAACGAATGACCAGCTTCCGCTTGATGTTTTTTTACTGCAAGACGCTTCTAACTCGTTCAGAGATGATGTGTCTACTTTCCAGCGTCTAGTACCAAATTTAGTTGATACTCTGTTAAATCAGCAGCCAAATACTCAATTTGGTCTTGGCAGTTTCGTTGACAAGCCAATAGAAGGGATCGGAAGTATTGATGCAGGTCATTATGTTTATCGAACTAATCTGCCATTAACCAAAAATGAAAATGAACTGCAATCGGCAGTGAATAATCTAACTATTCTCCCTGGTAATGCTCAAGAACCGGAAGCATCACTGGAAGCCCTGTTACAAACGGCACGTCGTGCTGGCACTTCTGAAATTGGTTTCCGAGATAGTGCGCGACGTGTTGTTGTTGTAGCTACAGATGCACCGTTTTACCAAGCGGGTGATGGTGGGATTCAGGCGGGAATTACCAGACCAAACAATGGCGATGCTGTCCTTGATGGCAATCCGCCGGGAACCGGAGAAGATTATCCGAGTATTCAGCAAGTTCGCGAGGCGTTGATTGATGCAGGTATAGTGCCTATTTTTGCTGTTACATCTATATCCGAAATAGATAATGTAAACAATATTTCAGTGTATAACGACCTAGTTAATAAATTAGGTTTCGGTAAAGTTGTCAGATTAGACTCAGATAGTGCTAATTTGGTGAGTGCAATTACAGAGGGCTTAGATCGAGTCAGTCAGGAAATTACTCTCGTACCTGCTGATGATGATTTCAACTATGTGAAAGATATTTCACCCAAGAAATTTGAAAATGTCAAGCCGGGTGATCAGCTAAATTTTAAAGTCACATTAAAATCGGATAGTGCAGGTGGTGACGATAATCTGAAACTGCAAATACCTGGATTTGGTAATCTGGGTGATACGAAGATTAATGTGCGAACAGATCGAGTTCCCACGTCAGTCAACAGCCCTCCCGCAGTCATACAAGGTTCTGTAACTGGTGACTTCAAATTATCGCCTGATGATTTTTTATTGCAACAGACTTTGGTAGCAACGGCTGGGGGTCTTCTTGGTGGTGCAATAGGAGTAACCTTTGTTAACCCATTAGCTGGACTTGCTACAGCAGTAGGAGCCGCTTATGCTGTTCCAAAACTTGGTGAAGGTGCCGGATCTTTTCCTTATGGAGTCTTGGGTCGTACAAAGTTTGAAATCACAGATCCCGACAATCCTTCTCAACTAAAAATGGTTGATCTAGTTGATGATCGACGAGATATTCGAGATCCTTCTTCTCCACCACCACCGAAACGTGGTGATTCGACAACTTCAGAGCGCCAAATTGAGCTAAAACTGTTTAGCCCTACAGATAAGCAGCCCTCTCCTTTTGAATCAGAAACTGAAACAGGAAAAACCTGGGTTGTTATTCACGGGTGGAATGATGGGGAGAAGACAAATGATGGGCAGCCGAGCAATTTACCTAAACTAGCAACAGCTTTAGCAAATGTCCGACCTAACGATCGAGTTTATTTCTTAAACTGGGAGCAAGCTTCTGTTAATGGTCGCATAAGTAATGATGATACAAACGATTTAGAGTCATCTCTAAGAGTAGGTAACTATTTTGCTGCGAAGTGGATTCGACCTGTTGCAGAATTTGTGGTCACGGAACTACTAGACAAGCTAAAAATAGATTCTGTGACAGCTAGCGAAAATCTAAACTTAATAGGTCATAGTCTAGGTTCATTAGTTAGTGGTGAAATTGGTCGCCTCTACAAAGAAGGCTTCAAAGATGACAAAGGCAATGAAATAAAACCCAATGGAGTAGGTGTTAACACTATTACTGCTTTAGATCCGCCATCGGAAAGCAGCATCGATCTCTTAACTCTTGGAGGTGTTGACTATGATTTAGATGGTCGAAATACTCAAGCAGATTCGCCCAATAACTTTAGTGAAGTTTCTAATTACTCTCTAGCACTTGTAGGAGCACGAAGCCTTGCCGGAAATCAGCAACTTGCTGCCACTGCTGATGAGTCATTTCAGATGGATTTTGGTGGTTTGAGCGTGCCAGTAGATGAACACGGTCAAGTTGTTCAGACTTTCACAAACTTGCTGAATCAGATAAAAAAGGATCAGCCGTTAGGATTACTCCAGCAAGAAATTATCAAAGATCGCATCCTCACTACTGATCGAGGGCGCTTCAATACAAAACAAAATGCTTACTTTTACCTTACAAATCCTATCGATCGTCTATCTGAAAAGCTTTTTGTTCATGAAGGAATTTTGTCAGTTCAAGCACCAGATAGACCAATCTTTCTTGCTGTTAAGGATACCAACTCAGCAAATGATGATATAGTCTACGGTAGCATTGATAACAATATAGGCGATCTCAAGCTAGACGGAAGTAATTTCGATGGTCTTTTAGGGGTGACTGGTAACTCTATCTTTACAGGCTCAGGAAATGACAAAATCTTCGGCGATGCTGGTAATGATGAAATTAATGGTGACAGCGGTGATGACACCCTCGAAGGTGGGGCAGGTAACGATACGCTCATAGGCGGCAATGGGTTATTTGATTCTGGAAAAGATGTACTTGAAGGCGGTGAGGGTAATGATGTAATAACAGGCGGTGGTGACAAAGATATCCTCACTGGTGGAACCGGTTCAGATAGATTAGATGGTGGGAACGATGATGATGTTCTTTTTGGTGGATTGGACAAAGAGCAAGACATCCTAATCGGCGGTTTAGGTAATAATTTGTTTCTGTTGGCTACTGATACAGGTTTACCTATTACAGATACCGCTAATCTAGACAAAGTTGACATAATAGAGGATTTTCGTGCAGGTTTCTTGCCGGACGGCATAGGCGGCGATCTTCGTGGTATCAGCGGAATTGGCTTACTCAACGGTTTAAATCGAGATCAAATTGAAGTGGAAAAATTGGGTGATTTCTTTAACCGAAAGACAGCCATTATTGCTAATGGTCAGTATTTGGCTGTGCTCAAGGGTGAGTGGTTCACGCAGGGTGATTTGAGATTGACTGAAATACCAACTTGAACATTAGGAGCTCTCTTTAATTGTATCTCATCTGAGTGCTAAAAATACAATTGTATTGTGTGCGATCGCCCTTGCTGCATCTGCGTTCATCCCCGTTCATCCGCCTTCATCTGCGGTTCAAAAAAGAGCGATCGCCCTTACGACAAAAAGTGCGATCGCCCCTTTCAATTCCTAACCAGAAATCACCTCACTCAAAAGATGAGCCTGAGAACCCTCCAGACGCGGCCCATGAATCTGCACCACCCTAGAAGCCAAGAAATTGCCCCAACGAGCCGCTTGTGTTGAACTCAAACCATTAGTAATTCCAAACAAAACACCCCCCGCAAAAGCATCCCCAGCACCCACAGTATCGATCGCCTTTACCGGAAATCCAGCCACATCAACAATCTGTTTGTTCTCCACCACCATGCAGCCTTTATCCCCATTAGTGATAAAAGCCAAATCGGAAATCTCGCTCATTTTCCGAGCGCACTCTTCCAAAGATTCCTCCTTAAAAAAGCTCCGAACTTCATCAGCATTGCAAAAAATTACATCGCAATATTCCGAAACCACCTTGTGAAAATCATCAGCAAATCGATCGACTAAAAAGCCATCCGAAAAAGTAAAAGCCACCTTCACACCCAGACGCTTAGACTGTTCCATCGTCTCAATGCTAGCCTTTCTCGGCTCGGGAGCATCCCAAAGATAGCCCTCAACATAACTGTACTTGCAGTGAGCCAGTCGATCGACATCAATATCAGTCGTCGCCAGAGTAGTAGAAACCCCCAGATTAGTACACATCGTGCGTTCCGCATCCGGCGTAGTCAGCACCACACAAGTACCAGTGGGTTCCTTAGACTCAGCAGCAGGATGCACGTTAAAATCAATCCCCGCCGCCAGCAAATCTTGCCGATAAAATTCGCCGTTAGTATCCTTAGCAACCTTCCCCGAATAATACGCTTTACCGCCGCTCTGAGCCAAACCAATCATCGTATTTGCCGCCGAACCCCCCGATCGCATTTGCAGCGAATTGTGCTCTAAATCGTGCAAAATCCCCCCCTGCGTTTCCGAATTCATCAGCGTCATCCCGCCGCGATTCAGCCCGTGGCCGAGTACAAATTCATCTTCCACCAATGCTAGGATGTCTACAAGGGCATTGCCTACGCCAAACACATCCACGGAACGGGAATCTTGATTATTTTCTGTCATCGCTGCTTTTTTTTACACTAACTATCAACTCTATAATAAATCGGATTAAAGTCAACATCCCCACTCCCAATCTAAAGTCCCCAACTTAAAATCTAAAATTCACCATCCAAAATCCCCAATCTAAAATCTAAAATCTAAAATCGCTATGACTTGTCTCCCACCGCTGATTCAGCAAATGTTGCAGCCCGGCTTTTACCCGCACGGGGTGACAGAACCAGTGCAGCTAATTCAGACTCACGCTTCCTTTGTCCTGCTGACAGGAGATTATACTTACAAAATCAAGAAACCAGTCAATTTTGGCTTTTTGGACTATTCAACTTTGGAGAAACGGCAGCATTTCTGCAAAGAAGAATTGCTGCTGAACCGACGCACGGCACCGGAAATTTATCTAGAAGTTTTGCCAATTGTTCAAATTGGGGATTTATTTCAATTGGGCAGCAACTTACCTGCTATAAATTCTGGCGAGATTGCTGTAGAATACGTGCTGAAAATGCGAGAATTTCCTCAAGATTCGCTGTTGCTCAGCTTGTTGGAACGCGGACTTTTGACCGAGCAAATTATGGCAGACTTAGGCCGGGAAGTTGCCAAGTTTCACAGCACGGCAAATAGTAATAGCTACATTCGCACATTTGGCGAAGTCAGTCAGATTCGTACAGCAATAGACAACAATTACCTGATCTCGCAAAAATATATTGGCGGGCCGCAGACTCAGGCACATTTTCAGGAAACTAAAGATTATACTGATGCGTTTTTTGAGGAAAATCAAGAGTTATTTAATATTCGGGTTGCCAAGAATAAAATTCGCGAGTGCCACGGAGATTTGCACTTGCGGAATATAGCCTTCTGGCAAGATAAAATATTGCTATTCGACTGCATTGAATTTAACGAGCCTTTTCGCTTTGTTGATGTGATGTACGATGTCGCTTTTACAGTAATGGACTTGGAATCGCGGGGGCGCAGAGACTTAGGCAATGCTTTTCTCAATACTTACATCGAACAAACAGGGGACTGGGAAGGACTGCAACTGTTGCCTCTGTATTTGAGCCGTCAAGCTTATGTTAGAGCAAAAGTAACTTCGTTAATGTTGGACGATTCTGCTATTTCAACAGCCCAAAAAGCAGAGATTTCACAAACGGCTGCTCATTACTATAAACTGGCTTGGCAATACACAAAACCGCACCGGGGAAAGTTAACTTTGATGTCTGGTTTGTCTGGTTCTGGCAAGAGTACAGCAGCTCGATATTTGGCTCGACGCACAGGGGCAATTCACATTCGATCCGATGCGGTTCGCAAACATTTAGGCGGAATTCCTTTAAATGAACGCGGGGGGCAAGATTTGTACTCGGCTGAAATGACCGCGCAGACCTATGGTAGATTGTTAGAGTTGGGGATAATTTTGGCTGAGCGAGGTTGGAATGTGATTTTAGATGCCAAGTTCGATCGCCAAAACTTGAGAACCGATGCAATTAATCAGGCTCAATCCCACGGCTTGCCCATTCAAATCATTTACTGCACCGCACCAATTGAAGTATTGCGAGAACGCCTGCAACAGCGCAGGGGCGATATTGCAGACGCGACAGCCGAACTATTGAGTTCGCAGCAAGCAGCTTTTGAACCTTTTACAGAATTAGAGCAAATTTCTGTAAAAATTGTCAATACCGCCCCAGACTTAGAGGTACAATTAAACGAGATTTGTGGGGAGTAGTTGTAGCTCGATCGCCCTTGGCAATTTGATTGTCTGCTAATATTGTAAATATCTTTCTGTGTTATTACAAACACAACTTGCAGCTTATGCCAAAATTTACCGGAGACTCCAAGGGGTTTAGCCCCGCGCTGATATGGTTTGTGTTGTTTACCGTTGGGTTTCGCTTAGTAGGATGTAAGCTGCCCCTGAGTCTCGGTCTTGGTGTCCTCGGCGGCGTGGCAGCAGGTTTAATTGTCGCTTGGTGGCACAACGAATTACTACTCAACCCGAATATGAATTCCCAGGACAAAACCTCGGATGCTATCCTCAATAAAGAAGTAGTGCAAAGGGACGGCCATAAATATAGCAGAACCTCTAGGGCTGATGCTGCTACATTGTTTGGCTGGTTATCTGGGCCAGAGGATCGTCGCTAGCATTAGTCATTAGTCATTAGTCATTAGTCATTCGTTAACATTCACTAATGCCCTTCGTTCCAATACCCAATACTTCGGCTACGCGAGCGTACAATTTCCCAATGCCAATTTCCAATTGAATGTTTGTATTTCTATCGAAACTCTTGCCGCTGTTTATTTATCCTTTGGGATTGAGTTGCCTGTTAATGATGGCGGCTTTAATCACACTTTGGAAGCGTCCCAAATGGGCGGCGGCGCCAATTGCTGGGGCTCTAATTATTTTACTGCTCGGAAGTAGCGGTTGGGTTTCAAAATCGTTAGTTCGATCGCTCGAATGGCAAAACTTACCAACCGCCGAACTCCCCCAAGCTGAAGCGATTATCGTCTTGGGCGGCGGTGTCAAAGCAGCTTTACCTCCCCGTCCTTGGGTAGAATTAGCGGAAGCGGGCGATCGAATAATCTACGGTTCCCGACTTTATCGGCAAGGCAAAGCTCCTTTGCTAATTCTCAGCGGCGGTAGAGTAGATTGGAAAGGTGGCGGGCCTCCCGAATCAGCAGACATGGCAGAAATTGCCCAAACAATGGGCGTACCAGCATCAGCAATTCTGCAAGACCCCGATTCACACAACACCTATCAAAATTCCGTCAACGTGCGGAAAATTTTAGATGCTAAAGCTATAAAAGGGCCGGTTTTGCTAGTGACATCGGCGATGCACATGACTCGATCGCTCTTAATTTTCCAGCGTCAAGGAATAAAAGCAATTGCGGTACCAACAGACTTTCAGATCACAAAGCAGGATATCGCAGCATCCCAAAGCAATTGGCAAGCAGTCGCCTTGGATTTATTGCCGGATACCTATCAGTTAAACCAGTCAACTAAAGCTTTGAAAGAATACATCGGCTTAATCGTTTATCGGCTGCGGGGATGGCTTTAACAGAATTTTAGATTTTAAATTTTGGATTTTAGATTGAAGAATTTAAACTCATATCAAATCCGGTTGCATCCCAATTATAGGGGCGGGGCGGGTTTATATAATTTGTCTATACTTATCAAATATCTGGGCGAACCGGCCCCTACAAAACTTCATCAGATAAGATTCTAAATCAAAGGGATACGATCTAAAACCTAAAATCTAAAATCTAAAATCTAAAACCTAAAATCTAAAATCTAAAATCTAAAATCTAAAATCTAAAATCGATTGAGTGTGCTAGCTTAAAGTCAATACAGCCAATATTAGCCACCGTCGCCCCCAAACAATCATGCTGCCCCACGAGTTGCAAAACATTGCCCCAGAACCGACTCCCGCGGCCGAAATTTTTCAGAGACACCAAATTGTCCGCGAGTTTTACGACGAAATTAAGTACCGTCAAGAACTAGAACTTCACTGCCAGTGGTATTACGCTACAGCCAAGCAGCATCAGCAGGAATTGCAGAAAATGCAGGGAGATTGGAATATTTTAGGTTGGTTCAGCCGCAGAGGGTCGAAAAATTAAGGATTAAATAAATTACGAATATTAACTTAATCCCACTTTAAACAACCGAACCCCAAGATCCCGACTTCTTTAAGAAGTCGGGGATCAAACAGCTAGACTTCAGAAGAGATCAATTCAACCTCATCTTCTTTGAAATGAGCTTTAAATTTTTTGTCAAACTGAACTAGAATCGGCCAATTGGCACTTACAGGTCTGCCGTGCCATTCCTGAACGATCGCCACGACTTCTCCTTCCATACCCTTAATATCAAATGGTTGACTGCGACTTTCAGGATGGTGGTAGACAACAACAGAGTTTTTAATGCAAACGCGATCGCCAACTTTCATAAATTTAAACTTAGTGTTCTTTCTTCCAAACTCTACAAAGCGCGCAAGTGCAGAACACCTGTACGCTTTGGGGACAGTCTTTTTATCTTCCCACATAAGTAGAGCGAAAACTTAAACAAAATTGGCGGTTCTCTGTCGGTGCTTCGATCGCCCGCCACGATCGGCATGGAGGCATCCAGGCCGATCTATTCTCGGTTGAAACCGTAGGCCCGATCGGCATTTCAAGCTCGATCGGGCGGATTCTCAAGGGCGGGAATAGATGCAGGCTAATCAGAAAACTATTTACTTAACTGATTTAACCAACACTCAACATCAACAGCCAAGGTTTGACCCAACTCCAGCAACTGCCGGATCGAAGACAACTCCCAGCCCCCGCCTGAACGTGCAATCTCCAAGGCAACAGCAGCCACCGCATTTTCGTCCGCCGAGGCATCTTGCCGTTGCAGCCAGCCCAAGCACAGAGGCACAATTTGGCTGTACAGAGAATCGAAATACAGTTCCTGCGATTTGTCCAAACACAAGCCTAAACTCAGCCGATCGCCCACAGCAATCAAACGCTCGATCGTGCGGATATCAGCTTCCAACTTGACAGGCGAGCGCTCATCCACACCCGATCCTGCTTGCAGCAGCGCGTCTAGCGATCGCCAAACCATCTTTTCCAAAATTTCCTTGACTTCGGGAACGTTCAACCGACAGCGGAGATGGCCGCTTTCAGTGGCGATCGCCTCAATTTCTGCCAGCAGCGGTTCCACATCCTCCGTTTCCACTTCCAGCGCCTTGGCCGCCGTCAAACAGCGGTGTCCCAAAGCCACCTCAGCAGCCACCTGCAACTCTACCGGCACCGGCAACTCGTCTCGGTGGAACGCCATCATCACCCCGTAATTTTCGCGGTAAACCTGAGTGTAAAGCTGATCCAACCGAGTCAAATTTTCCTGACTCAGCAACTGCACGATCCGGTGGCGTTCCTCAGCGAATAAATCCCGCAAGCTAAAGGACTGATCCCCAAACAGCCGCACCATTTCCAGAATCGCGTGGGCTGCCGAAGCTTCTTGCATAACTCCAAACAACCGCTCTTTGAGCATAGTGTAAGACCGGCGGCTGCCAAAAGGCTGAATGCAGCAGTGGAAGTCCCAGCCGCCGAGGTGCAACGCAGCAAACACAAAAATCTCTGTTTCCCGCGTAATTTCCGAGGTTAACTGCAATTGACCCACAGCCAGAGTCATCGAGCCCATGCGCTGAATTTGGAAGTCTTCCTGCTGGGCCTGATAGCAGTAAACTCGCTGTTCCCGGGGATATTTGGCAAACAGAGAACTAATCGCGTAGTGGGCGGCCACTTGTCTGAGACTAATTTGGGCTGTCACCACAAGTTTGCGGTAAACTTCGGCCCCTGTTTGGAAATAGTCAACGTTGCTGGGTACGAGGGCTAGTTGAGCGACAAAATCCTTTTCTAGCTGGACGCCGGTAACTTCGCCCGCCAATTCCAGAGCCCGGGCCGCGTAGCGCAGAATTTGCACGCCTTCTGGCCGCGAGATTTCTTCAAAAAACCAGCCGCAGCTAGTGAACATTAACAGGGTGTGGCGCTGCATTTCCAGCAGTCGCAGGGCGTCCACCTGTTCTCCGGCATCGAGGGGGCGCACTTGATGGCGTTGAAGGAAACTGTCAACGTTAGCGGGCGATCGATCCCGGATGACCTCAATATATTCATCTCTGGCTTTCCAGGGATCGCTCAACAGCTTGCGCCCCGCTTCTTCGTAAATCGGAATCAGTCGATCGCGCAGCCAATTGAGAGTATCTCGCAGAGGGCGGCGCCATTTGAGGTGCCACCCGCCGCCACCACCGCAGCCACAATCATCTTGCCAGCGATCGACCCCGTGAGAGCAACTCCAGGCCGTCACGGGTTTGAGTTCCACTTCCCAAGCGCTCGGATTTTGACTTAAATAATGAGCAAAATTCGTCACCGTCCAGCCGCGGCGGGGAAACTCTTCTGTGAAGGCGTAAGCGAGGCATTTTTCTGTACTGTTTTTGTGGTGGCCGAAAGTTTCGCCGTCCGTCGCCACGCAGATTAATTGAGCCGGTCGGTGGTCTCCCCGTACTGCTTGACCCAACCGCCCGGCCAAGTGGTGGCTGCTGCTGAGAACGTCATTAAAGCCCATATCCCGCGAGATCGGGCCGTCGTAGAAAAAGATATCAATGTAGGGAGTGTTGGCAGGTGGGGCTTCGGAATTTTGGAAGTGCCTGCGGCCAAAATGGTGAGAGCTCAGTGGCGAGAGTTGGTGGTCAGCCATCAACCGCATTTCTGGTTTCAAATAGCAGCGGTACGGGCGAGTCGGATCGATTTGACCGCCGCCGACTTCGTGCCATTCGGAATTTTCCGCTGGTTCTCCTTCGTGGTTTTGCCCGATTAGCGGGCGGCAGCGTTCGGCTTGGGAGGGGGCTAAGACAATGAAGCGGATGCCTTCAGCGACTAAAACTTCGAGGGTGGCGTAGTCTACGGCGGTTTCGGCGAGCCACATTCCTTCGGGATCGCGATTGAATCGGGAGCGGAAATCTGCGATCCCCCAGCGAATTTGCGTGTATTTGTCTCGCTCGTTAGCCAGCGGCATGATGATGTGATTGTATACTTGGGCGATCGCGTTGCCGTGACCGTTGAGGCGCTGACAGCTTTTGCGATCGGCTTCCAGAATCCGCTGGTAGACTTCCGGGTCGTAGCGTTCCAGCCAGCTCATCAGGGTCGGCCCGATGTTGAAGCTCATATACTCGTAGTTGTTGACGATCCCCGTGACTTCGCCGCGATCGTTGAGTATGCGGGCAAAGGCGTTGGGGCGGTAGCACTCGATGTCAATGCGTTCGTTCCAGTCGTGGGCTGGAGAGGCGCTGGCTTGGCGTTCGATCGCGTCCAGATAAGGGTTTTCCCGGGGTGGCTGGTAAAAGTGACCGTGAACCGTCACGCAGACCCCAGTTGCAGCAGCCACGCTGGTTTGGGTTGCAGCCGTTACGGTTGGCGAAGACAAAGGCAGCACATCGGATTGAGTAGTAGAAATCGAAACCATGCGATCGAATCCTCAAGTAGTTAAAGACAATAAAACCAGCCTAATTACAAACTGAAACCTTACGCAGCAAGAGTTACAGCTAGGCATCTGTTAGGACTAAATTTGGCTGACAAGTTTTGATACATTTGTAGTATTGCGAGCAAAGCATTCGTTCCAAGATGCCAACCGTCGATCCCTGGGTTTTTTGCCAATGCTTTGCTGTTGAAAGACTTAAAAAAGGTAGCTTTTGCTGCTTTTTGGCACTTGCGACCCATTTCGGGTTCGTGCTTGCAGGGCTGCTCATTGAGATTTTGATTTACATTGCTGGATCTTAAAGTCTTATTCATTAAATAGCAAGTTTTCGCCGGAAAAATTTAAAATTTGGCGATAAATCTTGGCGGTTGTGGATATCGGTTTAATGCCCGATCGATTTATAGAATAAGAGTATTGCCCGAGTTTCGCATCATACTTTAGGTGCTTTTTACCTAAGTTCTGGAGAAGTTAGGCCAGTTGGGTTAGGGCGGGGCAGATTTGCTGCAAATGTACTTTCCAGAAGACTTGTAACACTGGTGCGGAGTCAAAAGGCAACAAAAAAGCAAAACGGTAACTGTTATATTTTAACCCCTGAGAGGTATGTGGGGGCGGAGGCGGAGGCATTGGAGGAGGAGGAGGGTTTGGACGAGAAGATGCTGCATTTGACGGCGAAGTGGGAGAGGCTATTTTCCGAGAGTGCCAAGTTAGAGGCGATGATTCGGGAAAATCTGCGGGGTGGAGTTATGGGAATTGAGGAATTGCTGAAGTCCAAGCGCTGCGATATCCTGAGAATTGCTACTCACTTAGGCGCGTTTTTGGTTCGGTTGCCAGGGGTGAAGCAACAGCAGATAGCGAGGTGGATTTTTTAGTATAATTGGAACCAAAACGCACGTTTTAAGCAATATTAAAGAATGTATTGAGCGGATTTAGTCTTACGAAATATGGGAAAAGACGCCGAAAGAATTGTATAGGAGACAATCTAATGCCAGAGCTCAGCCGATTTTTAGGCATCATCATCACGATGTACTATAACGACCACCCGCCCCCGCACTTTCATGCCCGCTACAATCAACAAAAAGCCATCATTGATATCGAAACCCTCTCAATCCTAGAAGGCAAACTTTCCCCTCGCATCTTAGGATTAGTTGTAGAGTGGGCTGCCCTTCATCAAACAGAGCTCATGCAAAACTGGCAACTTGCCAGACTTCAAACACCATTAGAACCTATTGCCCCTTTGGAATAAACAATGCTCAAAGATATTAGCTCAGTTCAACCATTAGAAAACTATCAACTTCACATCAAATTTGAAGATAACCAAGAGGGAGTAGTTGACATTAGCCAATTAATCGAATTTACCGGAATCTTCGCCCCCCTGCAAGACTTGACTTACTTTAACCAAGTCAAACTACATCCAGACTGGGGGACAATTTACTGGGAAAATGGAGCCGATTTAGACCCCGATGTTCTCTACTCCATTGTCACCAACCAACCGATACAAATCAAGGAAACCATAACCAACATGATGTAATTTCATCTACGAGCTAAAACCAAACAGGTTAACAAGAATAATCGCTACGTAAAAAGTGGAAATCAACCAACAAAAAGAACAATTCAGCAACTTCTACCTGCAAGCTGTCACCACCGTTGCTGGCTATTCCCTCTACAAACCCTTCGTAGACGATGACAGCGTGGATTGGGGAGTAGCTGCGAAAGGCGCGACAGGCCCCATTAGAGCACCTCGCTGAGAATTGCAGTTAAAATCTACATCAAGTGATATCCAAGACGATAACTCCATCCGCTACCCCTCAAGCTCAAAAACTACGACGACTTAAGAATGGATGACTTCGCCATACCCCGAATTTTAGTTGTCGTTTTAATCCCCGAAACACCCGAAGACTGGTTAACCCAGTCGGAACCAGAACTCTGCATGAGAAGCTGCGGATATTGGAGCTCGCTGCGGGGAATGGCAGACACACCAAATACCAGTGCTGTCACCGTCACCATCCCTAGAACTAACCAATTTACAGTCGCCGCCCTTCAGTCAATTATGGAGGGAATTAGCCAAGGAGTCCAACCATGAAATTCACCGTAAAAGATCGCCAAACTCTCGAAACCATCGAGCTAAATCAACTGAGAAATTACTTACAAACTCACGGCTGGCATCAAGACCAACCTTTTTTAGATAATGCCACACTTTGGCACAAACCAACAACCGACGGAGAAGAATTAGAAATATTGCTACCTAATCGGCAAAATCTCCGAGATTATGGAGCGCGTATCAGCCAAGCAATTCAAACCCTAGAAAACGCCGAAAATCGCCCTCAAATTAAAATTTGAAGCGAACTGCTTACCCGCATTCCCAACACGATAATTCAGGGGATTGTTATGCAAATTCACACCCCAAATACCCAAAAATTAAGTGGCGAAATTACTCTCATCGGCCTTGTAGTTGCCAAATTGCAAAAAATTCAAACTTCACATGCAGACAAAGATTATATCCTGGCGATTAAAGCTTATCAAGAACGCTTACCGATTCTCTGTAGCGGTGACTTAATCAAAGACAACAACGCCTTCATCCTCAAAAACCCCCACAACTTAACTCTCGATGAATTCTGGTAAGACTAACAGATTTTGTCTAAACCTAGATTAAAGACCTTCCAAACAGATATCAAGTTCCCTCGCAAAGGCCTCCGGCGCATCCAGCATCAGCCAGTGTCCAGTATCGGGTAGCGTAGTTGTCGTCAGTGTCGGACGGAGGATGTGGAGGCTGAAGGGAAAAGTGTTTGAGTGAGCAATAATGGCGTGGGCTCGTGTTCCAGGGGCTGCTAGGTAGCGATCGAGAGAATCAACTGCGTCAAAGGCAAACATCCCGCGAGACATTCCAGACAGACAATCCTGTGGAGTCGCCGCCAACCAAGCGAGTATCCGATCGCGCGTCTGGGCCGTGCTTCCTGTCAGCGCCTCGTTAAAGCTGGTTTCCACAGCAGCCCGCCAATCCTCCGTCTCCAGAGCCCTCTGGTAGGGGACGATCCGTTCCTCGTGCACATCTGCAGGCACCTTGGTAAAATCTCCAGGTGGGTCTGCCAGGATCAACTGCGCGATGCGGTGCGGTGCGCTGGCTGCTGTGGCGAGGGCAATACAAGCACCGAAACTGTGTCCGACGATCGCCACTCGATCGAGTCCCAGCCCATCGAGTACCGCGAAAACATCCGCTGCACAGGAGGCGGGCGCATAGTTGCCGTCCTCCGGCGGTGCAGAATCACCGTGTCCCCGCATATCAAGGGCGATCGCGCGTCGGGTACGGGCGACATGGGCAAGCTGGGCATCCCAGATGCTCGCAGAAACCGCCATACCGTGCACGAACACCACCGGCAGCGACTCAGACTCTCCAGCGGTGACAGGGGGGCTGGCTTCGATGATGTGAATAGTGCCGATCGGTCCTTTGATATTTGTCGATCGCATACAATTTTCTCCTAACTTTGAATTTCCTCTTTTTACACAACCAATTTTACCTGCGTTACTCCTTGGCGCAATTCATACTGTCCTTTTACCCAAAATTGTTTAATTTTTTCACCCAAAAACGGAGCAGCTTGCATCATCAATAAACGCAATAATCCATTTCTTCGCAGTTGTTCGCCTTTCCACGCTTCTTCTGCTTGAAGTTGTTGGGCGCGAATAATTTCCGGTTCCCGTTCTGCCTGAATCCGCGATAATGCTAAGTCAATATCCTCGTAATTAGCCCCTGCTTTCAATAAAGGTACAAGGTGATTGGCCGCAACAATTACATCGCGGAACGCCATGTTAATTCCTTGAGCGCGAACCGGAGACATGGGATGTGCAGCATCCCCCAAAAGTATGATTCCTGGTCGATGCCAGCGCGGACAGCGACCAACCACTACAGATAATCGCATCGGAGATTCGATCGTATCCGCACAGTTGCGGAAATGTTCTGCCATCCACGCAGGCGATCGCGATGCGAAAGTTTCTGCCCAGTCTGTGTGTTTCCAATCGGTTTTGTCATCTGCCGATAGCACCCAAGCCAGATGAAGTTTTCCTGATTCTGCCCCATGAAAGACACTAAATCCGCTACCGCCATTCAGGATGGAATAAAATACATTATCCGCCACAAACCGAGGATGAGCTGCCAGTTTAAACCACAGAACATCTATACTATTCTGCTGTTTTACTAACTCTAATTCGGCACGCTGTCGTACAACCGAGTTTCTACCATCTGTACCAATCACAAGTGCAGCAGGAATCTCTCGTCCATCTCCTAGCTTTACACCCGCAATGCGATCGTTGCTGTACAGTAAATCTTTTACCGGAACACCTGCGATAAATTCAAACTCTGGATGCAACTGAGCTTCTGAAATTAGTGCTTCAAGCAATGGCGGTTGAGAAACTAGCGTACAAGGTCGATTTGACCCCATTGGCTCATCAACTCGAAATAACTGCCGATCGCCCACAACGAACTCCCAGGCATCAATTTGTCGGTGTGGAACACCTTCTAGCATTGTGGATAAGCCCATTTGGGCGATCGCATCCAATCCGCTGGGCATTAACGCTTCACCGCGAAACACTCGATACGAATCTTTTGCCGCCTCAACCAAGGTTACGGCAATACCTCGTTTCACCAGCAGCAAGGCAAGTGCCGCACCAGTTGGGCCCGCTCCCACAATTACAACTTGCGTCATTGCCATTCCCCATTGCTTTTTAATGTATTTCCCCGCTGAATTTCCATCCTAAGAGATCAAGCACTGCCGCAGCTCTTCATCAAGTAGCCTCCTCCACTGTAAATCCGATTTCTTGCCCGTAGGATAGTTCCAGTGTGTGACCGTCTGGGTCTCGCAAAAAAGCCCAGTAGCCGATCGGATATCCAGAATCTTTTGGTTCTTCAAGCAGCACGCCTTCTTGACGTGCTTTGTCGCAGAGAGAATCCATGTATTCGCGGCTTTTGCAACCTACTCCCAGGTGTGCCAAGGGAGACAAAACCGGATGTACGGAGTTGGTTTGAATTAGCACAATTACAAAAGGGCGAGTGCGATCGGAAAGCCAGACTACAGTAACACCAGCTTCTGCATCGATGCGGCGGTGAACTACTTGCATTCCAGCATACTTGGAGTAGAATTCAATACTGCGATCGACATTTGAAACCGGAAGGGCTATATGAGTCAGTCCAATATCAATCATGAGAGGTATAAGAAGTTAATTGAAACTGTTGGACTGTTGGCAATCCCGATGATGTAATTTCTTTTGGCGGCACCTGTCGCCTGAAGTCTCCAGGTGTTTTCCCTCGTGGGTTGGTGAGACGATTTTCATCCGGTGAGGGCGACTGTAATAGCGGTGGGTTGGTTCCCTCAGTGCCTGTTCTTGGAAGCTTTCGTTGGCAATTTTCTTGCGGAGTTTGACGATCGCATCCATAATCGCTTCGGGGCGAGGCGGGCATCCTGGCACATAGACATCCACGGGAATTAACTTGTCTACACCGCGGACAGCAGTCGGAGAATCTGCACTGAACATTCCGCCTGTAATCGTGCAAGCACCCATTGCAATCACGTATTTGGGTTCTGGCATTTGTTCGTACAGGCGCACCAAAACCGGAGCATACTTCATCGTGATGGTGCCGGCGGTAATCATCAAATCTGCCTGTCGGGGAGACATCCGGGGAAATAAACCTAATCGATCCAAATCGAAACGGGCTGCCAGCATGGCGCTAAATTCAATGAAGCAACAGGCAGTCCCAAACATCAGCGGATACAAGCTGGACATTTTTGCCCAGTTATAAAGGTCATCGACTGTTGTGAGGATGATGTTTCCAGATAGCTGATGCGTGACTTCAGGAGCAGCGATCGAATTGGCGATCGGCAAATCTTCAGAAGGAATATGCAGTGTCATGTCAGGTAAGTTCATTTTGACAAACTCCTTAATTAATCTAGCGGTTGGTTATCGGTAGTTGCGTGTTTATTTGTATCTGAATACTAAAAATTTTATAAAAAATTGAATAAAAAACAACTGACAAATACAGTTTTTCTTTAATTATGGTATGGCATTTTAGATGTGGCAACCAACTGTAATATACTGTAAAATATCGGATAAAAATAGCGATTTTGGAAGTTATGCTTCAACTGCGTGGGATTCGCGATCGCGCTGTACAAAAGCTCGATCGATCGGCGACCAACAGCTAGCGGGCCAGAGAGGGCGATGGTCTCAGAGTATCAGCCTCCGGATTTATCGGTGCGGGTCGCTTTCATCAATCTAAAACTTGTGCTAAGCGAAGTCGAAGTATCTAAAATCTAAAATCGATTGACGGAACGCTTAATTCCAGAACCCAAGCTTTTTTTATTTGCCCGCAGGCTATCATTGTCAGTTGACAGCTTTTGAGAATCTAAATGCTAAACACAAATACAATAATTTCCAGCCTGCTGTTATTTATCCCGGTTTCCATCGCCGGACACTTTCTCGGCTGGGAATCCTCCACAATCTTCGTCACCTCGGCTTTAGCCATCATCCCCCTAGCCGCCTGGATGGGGACAGCCACCGAAGAAATCGCCGTCGTCCTCGGCGCCAACTTGGGGGGTTTGCTGAACGCTACCTTCGGAAATGCCACGGAACTGATTATCGGCATCGTCGCCCTCAACGCCGGACTAATAGATGTTGTCAAGGCCAGCATCACCGGTTCAATTATGAGTAACCTTTTGCTGGTGATGGGATTTGCGATGCTGTTGGGCGGCTTGCGCTACAAAGAACAAGAATTTCAGCCGATAGTCGCCCGGTTGAACGCTTCAGCGATGAACTTAGCCGTGATTGCCATTTTGGTGCCGACGGCAGTGAATGCCACCTCTACGGGCATCCCTCCAGAAACTATGCAGAACCTCTCTAGCGCTGTTGCTATAGTCCTGATTGTCGTCTACGTGCTGACGCTGCTGTTTTCGATGAAAACCCACAGTTATCTGTACGATGCGGGGGTGGCAGAAATAGAAATGCTTGAAGAATTAGCCGAAAGTAACTTAGCACCAGATAGTCCTGACCACAAAGTCAATCTGCCACTGTGGATTGGGGTGCTATTGGCCTGTACCCTGATGGTAGCTGTCGAGTCAGAACTGCTGGTGGGTACTCTGGAAGAAGCGACGGCGCGTTTGGGGCTGACATCACTGTTTACCGGGGTGATTTTAGTGCCGATTATTGGCAATGCTGCCGAACATACGACGGCGGTGACGGTGGCGATGAAAAATAAAATGGATTTGTCGGTTTCTGTGGCCGTGGGTTCGAGTTTGCAAATTGCTTTGTTTGTTGCGCCCGTGTTGGTTTTGGCAGGTTTTGTCTTGGGCAAACCGATGGACTTGAATTTCAACCCGTTTGAACTTGTAGCGGTTGCGGTGTCGGTGCTGATCGCCAATTCTATCAGTTCTGACGGCAACTCTAACTGGCTAGAAGGTACTTTGCTGTTGGCAGCTTATACGGTTTTGGCGCTGGCGTTCTACTTCCATCCGGTAATTGAGGGACTTGTTTAAAAGGCTTTCTTCTGCTGAAGGGAGAGGGAAGAGGGAAGAGGGAAGAAGGCCGATTTTTTCACTCCCTCACTCGCCCACTCTCGCACTCTCACTTCTTTCTTCGAGAGTGGTGGTTGCGATCGTACAATTGAAATGTGGCTGTTCTCTCGTTATTAGTTCTGGTCTGTTTGTACATTATGTGCTCTGATCAGGGATTTGTGACCTCGATCGGCTATGACAAACAACAAAAGCTTTGACCTCAACCCGATCGTTAGATCGCAGTGCTCCCGGTTATAAAAAACACGGAATGCTGAAGTCAAGCCAGACTAAAACCTCCCTTGACTTCAGAGACCCTGCAAGATTTAAATCAAGGGTGCTGATGAGTCTTTTACTAGGTGTGCTACGATCGTCATAAGTTGAAAACTGAGTTGGACTTGCATAGCCAAAAAGTTCACCAAAGTTAGTCATACTTAACTTGACTGATTAACATTCTGGGCGATATGATTAAATCAATGCCGAAAAAAAGGCTTAATTATCTGGGAGAGTAAACCGAGCGTGCAAGTCAAAAATGACCAGCCTGTCACAAGGTAGAACGGGAGCCCGCATTTCGTTAAATTGGTTGAAAATAGTGGATGAATAATGGCTACAAGCTTCAACTAAAATTAATTCAATTAGGGCGTTGCTCCGCCCGAATTAACGCCTGTGGACAAGAAAGAGCCGACTCCCTTGGGTGAAGCAGGAAACAGACCCTTCAGGAGTAATTCTGATTGAATGGTGAGGCTTAAATAAGTTTGGCCAAGTTTGGTGTAGCAGTAAACGACGGTCGATTTAAAACTGACCAGCCTATAAAAAGGTCGAACGGGATACCACGATTCGTTAAATTGGTTGAAAATAATGGTTAAACAATGGCTAAAAGCTTCCACAATAATAAATAGTTGTATAGACTTCAAAAATAGGGTGCTGCTCCACCCGAATTTACGCCTGTGGACAAGTAAGAGCCGACTCTCTTGGCAGAAGCAGGAATCAGACCCTCTAGAAAATACTTCTAGTTGAATGGTAAAGCTTAGATAAGTTTAGCCAAGTTTTGTATAGCAGTGTCAAAGTAAAACTTGATAGAGCAACCTCAATCAGGGTTATGTGGCTTCTGTGAGTTATTGCCTCAATCCCAAATGCCCGAATCCCTCCGATCCAGCCAACTCTGGCAAATCCGTGTGTATCCACTGCGGGTCTGAACTGTTGTTGCAAGGTCGATATCGGCTAGTCGCGCCTCTCGGAGGCGGTGGCTTTGGCCGAACATTTGAAGTGGACGACAACGGCGCCCGAAGAGTGCTTAAAGTCCTGCTCAAAGACCATCCCAAAGCTGTAGAACTTTTTAAGCAAGAAGCCGACGTATTGGTCAGGCTGAGACATCCAGGTATTCCTAAAGTCGATCGCGACGGTTATTTTACATTTACGCCAGCTCACAGCACAGAGTCTTTTCACTGTCTGGTGATGGAGAAAATTGCTGGGGCCAATTTGCAAGACTGGCTGAAACATCGGGGTCGCCCCATCAGTCAAGAACAAGCTCTGAATTGGCTCAAACAACTGTCGGAAATTTTAGACCAAGTTCACCGACTCAACTATTTTCATCGAGATATCAAGCCGCACAATATTATGTGCAAGCCCAACGGGCAGTTAGTGCTGATAGACTTCGGAACTGCTCGGGAAGTGTCGGGGACTTATTTCGCTAAGGTTGGCCAGGGGCAAAATGTGACCGGTATTGTTTCTCCTGGCTACACGCCGCCGGAACAAACTAATGGCAAGGCTGTTCCGCAGTCGGATTTTTTTGCTCTGGGGCGCACTTTTGTTTATTTGCTGACTGGGAAGCCGCCGACTGCGTTTCCAGAGAACCCGCGCACGGGCAGATTAATGTGGCGCAAAGGAGCTCCTCAAGTTTCCGACGCCGTGGCTAATGTGATCGATTACCTGATGGCGCCTTTTCCGGGCAATCGACCTCAAAGTCCCCAGATGGTTTTGCAGTGCTTGGAGGAAATTAATCTCGACGACGCAGAAACTCAGGTGCCGACTCAGTTGCCGACGACGGGGCAAACTAAAATTCGCGGAACTTCCGGGCCGTCTGGGGCGAAGAAGCAGAGTTCAATGAACCGCCTCAGACCTCTGAATTCGGGATTGAACAAGACCGATAAAGAAGTTTTTGATTGGAAAAAGAAGCTGCTGGCCGGCACGGCTGTTTTGATGCTGGGTATTGGCGCGTCTCAAATTTACGGTTCGCTGCGTTATGGGGTGTTCCCGGCAAACCCGGTGTGGCTGCTTTCTAGTTTACCTAGCAGTCAGTTTTTGCAAAGAAGTTTGGATAATAAAGGGAGTGTAAATGCGATCGCCCTGTCGCCTGACGGTCAAACTTTGGTGAGCGCAAGCTTTGGGACGATTAGAATTTGGAATCTGAGGACGGGACGCCTCCTGGTGCCGCCTCTCTATTCGGTGCATTCTAAAAAATCGGTCAAGACGTTGGCGGTGAGCCCGGACGGCTCGATTTTGGCCAGCGGGGGCGGCGATAATAATGTGATTCTCTGGGATTTGAAGACGGGGCGACGGATGCGGACGATTGCTGCTCACAAAGCCGCCGTCAACGCCATCGCTTTTAGCAGGGACGGTCAAACTCTCGCTAGCGGCAGCGATGACAAAACTGTTCGTTTGTGGAATGTCAAAACCGGCAGCAGGTTGCGGACTTTGAGCGGCCACGCCGGAGGAGTAAACGCGATCGCCTTGAGCAGGGACGGTAAAACTCTCGCTAGCGGCAGCCAGGACAAGACTGTGCGTTTGTGGAATCTCGATACCGGAGAAGTCAGAAGAATTATCACAGGTCACGGGGGCCCGGTTAATGCTGTGGCTTTTAGCCCGAACGGGCAAATTGTGGCTAGTGCTAGCAACGACAATACGATCCGTTTGTCGAACGTACAAGACGGGAAGCGCACCCGCACTTTTAAAGGGCATTCGAGCTGGGTGAGGACGATCGCCTTTAGCCCGGACAGCCGCACTTTGATCAGCGGGGGCGGAGATATTATAGTTTGGGATTTGAAGACGGGAAAAGAAAGAAGCACTCTTTCTGGTCACAGTCAGTTTGTGAGTTCTGTTGCTATTTCCTCCAAAGATAGCAAGACTTTTGTGAGCGGCAGTCCCGATCGCACTATTAAGATTTGGCGAATGCCATAGTCATACTATTTTAGATTTTAGATTTTAGATCTAAGAATTGGTAATGACTGCTTTTGTATAGGTTTGGAGTACGGGTCTACAGTTGCATTGTTTTTTTTTGCTGGCATCAGTAGTCATATCAATTTCGGTTGCATTAGAATGATTAAACCGCTCTTGACCCTCTCGGCGCAGAGGAATAGAACAGAGGGATGAATAATTCCGATGGTACCGGATTTAATATTATTCAAAACCCAGACCAATTACCCATTACCAATTCGTAATTTTCCAGTTTCACATAAATTGGGTATTATCCACAAATTCCGCGCCCGTTTTTCGCAAATTCATCCACAGTTTGCTGCGATAATTCATGAACTGTCATTGCTTGCAAAATGTCAAAAGGCAATGTCAAATGATGGGCGCCAGCTAACAAAGTTTTTACCGCTTCTTCCGGCGACTTAATGCTAGCTGCCAAAATCTCAGTATTACTTCTCTGCAACACATTGGCCATATCCCGCACTAAGGCAAAACCGTCTCCTAACAATCTGGTGGCGCGATTCACGTAGGCGATCGCATATTTGGCCCCCGCTTCTGCTGAGACAACTGCTTGTGATGCGTTGTAAATAGCTGTCACCGCGCAAGGAATTTCTGGTGACAAATGCGCTACTGCTTGAAAACCAGCCGCCGTTGCTGGAACTTTCAACACTGTTTGCTGTCCAATTAATTCAAAAGCCGCTTTTCCTTCTGCTACCATGCCATCAAAATCAGATGCAGTTAGCTGATAATACACTTCCCCCGGAATAAGTTTCGCCAGTTGTGTGAGCGTCACATCGGGAGCTAAATCGCTTTTTCCCAGGAGGGTTGGATTAGTAGTAATTCCCGAAAGCCAGCCGAACTTGCTCGCCTCTTTTGCTTCGGCTACAATTGCAGTATCGAGATATATTCCCATCAGCTCTACACCTTTATTTTCTTAGTTTATTCTGAGTTGTCCGATGTTTAGTTTCAATTTGATGTCACTGAGCGTCAAATTGATTGTTAGGTATTAACTGTAGCAGATTTGCAAAAACATCGCTAGTAAGTAAAAATAACAATTAAGTGATGGGTATCACCTCATTGGCTGATTACGATCGCCATGTAAGAAAACTTCGATCGCCAAATGCCGGAAACAAACAATTTATATTTGTAGTATGGGTTATGTATGCAATAACTCAAGGAGGTGACTCATAAAATGAGAGAAAAAGAAAATCATCAGTCACAAGTCAGTCTTGAGGAATCTTGTGACAAAGCGGAGTTGAAAAAAACCGCAGCCACTCAAGACTTACCAGAAAATGATAATTCTCAAACCGAGTCTAAAGCATTTGAAAATCACGGTGAAGATGGTTTGAAGGCTCTAGCACGGTTAATGATGGTGAGTCTAACTTGGTCGCTGGCAGGACTTTCTAAACCTAAGTAAATTTTTGGGATATTGGTTATATCGTTTCCGGTTGGATGGGAATGATCAAGTCAAGGTTGCACAATTCCACATTCCCCCACTCCCCACGAACCACTCTCCATCATAGAAAGTGTAACCGGAATTGATATTATTGGTTATTGGTAATCAAGACTGGTATTCTGCCAGAGTGCCATGAATCTTTAAGTTTTAATATCCAATTCCTAATCTCTCGCCTGTGCTTTTTATAGTACAGGCTTGCCCATTTCCCAATCGGATGGGACTCAATGCCTCATCCCTGGGCTTCGCCCAATTCCCCATATCAAACTTTTATTTATATCAACCGTTTTGGCGGTTGCTATAAATCCGCCCCAAAGACACAATATTGTTGTGTCCTGATCTGCTACTTAATATTTTCCGAACCTACTGCCTCAGAAATCGAATTAAATCCTTTTTTGTCCAACTTTTGCAGCAAACCTTGGAGAATCCGACGCACCATCCAAGGCCCTTCGTAAACCCAACCGGTGTAAACTTGAATTAAACTCGCACCGGCGGCTATTTTTTCCCAAGCATCTTCGGCGGTGAAAATGCCGCCAACTCCAATTATCGGCAATTCGCCTTTTGTATATTGCCAAATAAATCGGATTACTTCTGTCGATCGCTCCCGCACTGGAAGCCCGCTAATTCCCCCGGCTTCTTCGGCGATTGGTTTGCCTGTTTCTCGCAATATTTGTGTTTTCAATCCGTCGCGGCGAATCGTGGTATTTGTGGCGATAATTCCTGCTAGTTGGTAGGTTTTTGCTAAGTCGAGAATTGATACGATCGCCTCGGACTCCAAATCCGGCGCAATCTTGACTAAAATTGGCTTGGTTCCCTGATTTTCTTGTTGCAAAATTTCCAAAATTGTGCTAAGCCCAGCAGCATCTTGGAGCGATCGCAACCCCGGCGTATTCGGAGAGGAAACGTTCACTACAAAATAGTCGCCCCAATCTTTCAGCAGCTTAAAACTCTCCAAATAGTCGGCTGCTGCTTGCTCTAACGGTGTTACCTTAGATTTACCGAGATTGATGCCCAAGGGGAATGAGGACTGAGGCATGGGGCGCTGGGCATCAAATTTTGACTGTTTCTGTCCTGCCTGAAACCGGGCTGCCATTGCCGCGGCTCCTTGATTGTTAAATCCCATGCGGTTGAGGGCTGCACTGTCCTCCGTCAAGCGAAACAAGCGAGGTTGGGGGTTTCCCGGCTGTGGTTGACAAGTGACAGTGCCAAGTTCGGCAAAGCCAAAGCCAAAATTTGCCCAAATGTCAGCAGCTACGCCGTTTTTATCAAATCCGGCGGCCAAGCCGACAGGATTGTTAAAGCTCAGTCCCCACAAAGATTGTTCGAGGCGAGAATCTTGGACTCCCAAAGATTTCTGCAATCGCCAGAGCATTTGGCTGGTTGCGGGGTTTGACTGGGTTCTGGCTGCGAGTTCGAGAACTTGAAGAGTGCGGTTGTGCAGCCACTCGGCATCGGTTTTCAATATGGAAAACAACAACGGGCGTACACTTGATTGATAAATATCCAATGATTTGTACTGGGGCAATTTACAAATTAGAAATGAGAAGGAAAATAAAAATATTCACGAGCAGACAGTGAAGGTGAGGTTGTTACTTCAACTTCGATCGACTTTATCCAATGTTTGAGATTGAAGCATAAGTGAGACGATTATATTATAAGTTGACTCTTTGGCATTTTATTTTTTTGAATATTTAAGTTAGTAATTTTAAATTAGACAAGGTGCGGGGAAGCTTGGAAATGGGGCAGCAGCAAAGACCAAAGGATTTAGACGAACAAATCGCGACCCTAGAGCGCGTTCTCCAGACTCTCCGAGAAGAGGAGAATGTTGAAGTGTTACTTTCGACCACACTCGGTTACTTGCAAGCGGAATTTGACTGGGGGTTGATTTGGATCGGGTTGTATGATCGACAGGCCCACAGATTGTTCGGGAAAGGCGGCATAACTCCTAACGGCGACCAGTCTTTTCTCAAACAGCGGTTTGCTCTCAGTCCAGGGGATTTGCTCGAACAAGTGGTGATTCAGCTTCGGCCTGTGGGAGTCCCGGATTTGCGATCGGAAAGTAGAGCCGGAGAATGGCGCAAAGCAGCTCAAACTTTCAATATTCAAGGCACGACTCTGTTTCCGCTCCGCTACAAAGACCGCTGCTACGGCGTGATTTTGCTCGGCACTGAGGTATGGGGAGCGTCGCCCAAGTCGGGGGAAAAAACGCAGTTGGCGATCGTATTTGGAGCTCTGGCAACTGCTCTTTACCAAATAGAAAAAGACTGGCAGCGACAACAAGTTAAACACCCAGATGAGTCTCTTTTAGCGCTGATTTCGCAGTTGGGGGAATTGCGATCGCTCGACCAATACTTGCAAGCGGTTGTCGAACAAACTCATGAATTTACTGAGCCGACACGCACCAATGTTTATTGGTTCGAGCGAGAGCGGCGCTATTTTTGGCGCCGAGTCAGCAACCGCGAAGTTGCTCCGGGTTTGGGCGGGCCCGGCCGAGCGGCTTCGGGCATCACCGTTCAAGACTTGGGCGAATTTTATCAGGCTTTGGGCAGGGAAGAAATGGTTTGGATCGGTGAATCTCAAAGTTCTCTGAAAACTGAGCTGACGGGGCGGTTGATGCAGCAAATCCGGGCTCGCTCTCTGTTGGCTGCGCCGATTGTTTCAGAAGGGGAATTGTTGGGATTTTTGGCAGTCGAAGCCAGCGAACCCCGGATTTGGCAAGACAATGAAAAGCATTATCTGCGGGGGGTGGCGCAGTTAGTGGCTCTGACGGCTCCTGTGTCGGAGATGGAGGAGAAAATTCAACAAACTGAGATCGATCGAGATTTAACTGCCGGAATAGCTCACGCCATCTACAGCGATGCTGACTGGGAGGCGACTTTGAAAAATACCGCCGAACAGTTGTGCGATCGGCTCAAATGCGAATACTTTTTGCTGCTGCTGTACGGCGAAGAACAAAATCGCTTTGAAATTGTCTGCCAAAATCAGCCCCGCAATCGCAGGCCAGTGCCGTCGCCACTCAATGCCCTCGATGTGGCTGACGTGTGGCTGTTGCAAGAAAGCGAACCTCTGGCTATTGAAAATTGGGAGGAAGATGGGCGGTTGGGCGCTTGGCGGGATGTGTTGGGGGAGGCGGGGGTGCGATCGCTTTTGGCATCGAGCACGAGGGGGAAAAAGAAAGAGGGAGAAAACCCGAATCTAAAATCTAAAATCGCTAATCGAAAATCGATCGAGGGTTTGCTGGTTGTCGGGCACAGTGCCACTCGCACTTGGAGGCGATCTGAACAAGAATTAGTTCGGCTAGTAAGCCAACAACTCGGATTGATCCTGCATTCGTGGCAGCAGAGTTCGGCAATTGACAAATATCAGCAATTTGAGCGATCGCTCAAATCGGGTTTGGCGGTTTTGCACCATTCTCCTGATGAGCAATCTGAGCAAGAGATATCTGCTGCTTCACCGACGATGTTCCCAGAGTTGCCGCTACAAAAGCTCGATCGTAACTTTGCTCAACACGTTTCCCAAACACTTTCCTGTCCTTTAGTAGCCGTAATTACTTGGAATCCCGGTGAGGAGGAAGGTTCAATTGCGACGGCGCTAGCTGCCAACCCCGTATTTGCGCTCAATCCCGAGGCGGTGATTCCTGTCAAAACAGATGCCTTGATCCAACAAACGCTGGCTGCTAGCGGGGTGCTGCAACAGAGCACGAGCCAACTGCAACTGGCGACGAAGCGGTGGCTCCGCAGTCCGGGAATTGGCGAGATTCTGACGGTGGCACTGCGGACGGCCCCAGAACACGCTCCGGCGGGCATTGTGGTGGCAGCAGACGCTCCGGGCCGCCAGTGGTCGGAGTTGTCGGTGAGTTTACTCAGCTCGATGGCGTCTCAGTTGGCTTGGTGGCGCAGGTATTTGGCGGTGCAATCGATCCAGGAGTCGCAGCGATTGGATCTGGAGTTGCTCAACTGGTACAAACAGCGCCGTTTTGAGGACTTTTACCGCACTGTGGGAGCGGGGGTGAAGGAGTTGGGGGAGTTGAGTCAGTCGATTTTGCAGTCGGCGAAGGAACAAAAGGATGCTCTGAAAACTTTGCGCTACCAACAGGTTTTGCGACACATTGGCAATGCTGTGGGGTCAACTCATTTGCTGCTGAAACAGGAACAGTGGCGGCTGCAATTCGGACAAGATGCGGTGCCTGTGAGCGCTTGGCTGAGGCGATCGCTCGATCGAACGGCCCCCATGGTCAAACAGTCTCAAGTCTTGCTGGAAGTGCACAGAGAAACTGCTGTGTCGATGCCTGCGGGTCAGACTTTGAGCGTTCGCGGGGACAGCATCAAGCTGGATTTGATCCTGTGCGAATTGCTGGCGACGGCTTGCAGGCGCTCTGCTGTTGGCGCCAAGATTGAGATTCGCTCTCAGTTGTTGGGGGAAGATTTGTTAGAATTGTCTGTGATCGATAGCGGCGCGTGCGATCGACACTTCATTGCAGCTTTCAACGGGGATTCCGAACCCGATATATTAGCGGTTTCTAATTCCCATAGGTCGATCGTGCAAAATCTTTTAATTTGTCAGCGAGCAGTACGCTTAATGGGGGGAAACTTTTCTTTAGAAATCTTAGAAAACAATTTAATTGTGGCTCGTTTAGTGCTGCCCCTAGCCAATTCTTAAAATTCTGTAGCCGCGAGTTCACCCCTACCTGTAATTCACATACTATAACCATCGTAAATCATTTGTGAATTTCTTACTCCCTCCCCTTGATAAGGGGAGGGTTGCGGTGGGGTCAAAAATTTCCGACTCCTGCAAGGATTGCTATAACATCCAAGGTATTAAAAACCTTTTCCCTAAACCGATGAAGTAGCAGTTTCCGCCGCATCAGAACTTGGGAAAAACCTTTGAGTAATCCAAGCAGTTACAATATGAGAAAGCAATCCCATCGGTCCCGCAAAAAAACACAAAGCCAAAGAGTGAACCGTCCAAACTCCTGTCCGCTGTCCTTCCAAATAAATCCAGCGCCCGACAAATAAGTCCATCACTAAAAAATGTATCCATCCCGTAGCCGCCGCCGTTTCTTCCCCCAGAAACTTAGCAATATCTGCTAACTTAGGATTGGATAAAGCAGCCGCATTTTCCGCAGTCAGACTGCTACCAAACAAATATATGTACAAAACAGCGAGCATCGCAAACGGAATAAAGGAATTCATCACTTTTCTGGTAATTCCCCAGTTGGGTAATAAAATCATAATTGCCCAGAAAGGCACAACGAACAGATTACCGAAATTAAAAATTAGTTCTGGTGTCATAGTTGGCTCTTGGCTCCTGCGAATGCAATGCAATTAAGGATGTTAAGATTACTTTACACAATTTTTGCGGAAATTTCTCAAAATCCGAAAAAAATCTCATTCACAAATGAAATAGAATTGCTATACTTATCTAAAATTTCAAATCTCGCATCTAAAATCGATTAAGGCAGCACAGCCCATGACAAATTATAATAACTTTGCCGAGTGGTGCAAGCACAAAGAAAATATCTCTCCCGGCGCCAAAGATACGGTAGAAATACTGTTGCAAATATCAGATAGTTCAGATTGCGATCGAGCTAACGAACTGCTTTCTAATACAACAGAACTTAACCTCAAAAATCTTCAACTTACCGATATCAGTCCCCTCTCATCTTTCACTCAACTTACTAATCTCATCCTCGGTAGTAATCAAATATCTGACATCGCTCCCCTGCAAGCTTTAACTAACCTGAAAACTCTGGTTATAGATGTCAATCAAATATCAGATATCAGCCCGCTTTCATATCTAATAAATCTGACTCAACTCGTTCTCGATACCAATCAAATCTCAGATATCAGTCCCCTAGCAGGTCTAACTAATATTACCGCACTTGTCTTGTTTGACAACAAAATTTCCGACATCACTCCGGTGAAAAATTTAACTAACTTAAATGCGCTGATTCTCTACAAAAATCAAATCTCCGATCTCGCTCCTCTGGCAAATTTAACTGAACTCCAGACACTCTACCTTTACAATAATAAAATATCGGATATCACCCCGCTGGCTTCCTTGAAAAATCTCAAAACGCTGTTTCTCTTCGGAAATGAAATATCTGACCTTACTCCGCTGGAATCTCTAACAAACTTAAATAAATTGGTTTTATTCCAAAATCAAATATCCGATATTAGTCCTTTGAAATCGCTCACTAATTTAATTGAACTAAACCTGGGTAACAATCAAATATCAGATATCAGTCCGTTGAAATCGTTAACTAATTTGACTGAACTTTATTTGTTCAACAATCCGATTTCGGATAGCAGCGCGCTACAAGCTTTAAATAATTTATTTTTACTAGACTTGTACAACAATCAAATCTCTGATATCAGTTCCCTGCAATCTTTGCAAAAGTTAACTACGCTGGACTTGCGCGGGAATCCCATTGTTAATAAAATTTGTCCTGTCAATCCTGAATCTATATGTAGGTTTTAATTAATTATTAAGGTCGAGGCAAGATTGCGGTTTATAGAGTATAATGTCAAAGGTCAATATCAGGAGAAAGTGATGAGCGGACACGATGCTTTAATGTTAGGATTGCTACTGTTGCCAGGTTTGGCTTTATCGATCGCAATTATGGGCGCTTTTGCCGCTGGTGGATAATCAGTTTTGGCAGCAGGCAGATTTTGTAAAAAGTAGTCTTTTCCTCGTGCCCTGGCTCTGGCTGGGAACGCATTTCACTATTGCTTTGCCTCCTGTTTTTTTGCCAGCGAGGCAGAGCCTCTGGATCTCGGTTCGCCGCCAGAGGCAGGGAACCACTTAATTTCCCTTCTTCCTTCTTCCTTTTTCCTTCTCCCTTCTTCCTTCTTCCTTCTTCCTTCTTCCTGACATCCGTTACATCCGTTACATCCGTTACATAATCCGTTGCCGAACTTCCTTTGCTTACAAAAATTGTGCTGTAACATTGGAATTTACCAAAGTATTCGCGCACAAAATACCCGATGCTGCGACGGCGGGCACGCCAATTCCGGGCATGGTGCTGTCTCCCACGCGATACAAGCCTTTGACTGGTGTTTGCGGGCCGGGAAATGTGCCTTTTCCGGCGGCAATTGCAGGCCCGTAAGTTCCTTGATATCGGCGCAAAAATCGGGCGTGGGTTAGCGGTGTGCCGATCGACTCTAAGACTATCCGCGATCGCAAATCCGGTATAATTTTTTCTAAAGCTTGAAACAGAGATTGCGATCGCTCTTGCTTTTTCTGCTGATACAATTCGCCATATTCCCAACCTTCGTAAGGTTCCAATGTATAAGCGTGAATGGCGTGATGTCCGGGCGGCGCGAGAGTTGCATCCCACACTGTAGGAATCGAAATCATGCAAGTATTTCCGGGCACTGTAATGTCAATTTTGCTGTCGTGAACGACGACGTGGTGACCGGTCAAACCTTCGAGTCCTTCGGCTTTAATTCCTAAATGCAGGTGCATGAAACTGTCTACGGCGGGCATCGATAAAGCGTTTTTTCGGTAGCTTTCCGGCAAATCTTCAGGCCGCAGTAATTTTGTATAAGTATCCCAGATTGTGGCATTTGAAATAACAATTGGGGCGCGGATAACTTCGCCATTTTTCAAGCGAACACCGGTGGTTTTGCCCGCTTCAACTAATATTTGCTCGACGGGAGCTCCCAAGCGCAATTTTCCTCCCCAGCGCTGCAAACCTCTGACTAAAGCATCGACGATCGCACCGCTGCCTCCAACAGGATATTCGATCGCACAGCGCGATCGTTCGCCAATCATAAAAGCTATTTCCGGGGCGACAGTTCCGTGCGCTTTCAAACCCGACAGCAAAAAGCACTCCAAATCTATCAAACGCCGCACCCAAGGGTCACGCACGTCCCGATCCATCAAGGAACCTGCTGAACCAGCGATCGCACCTACTAGCGGCAACAGCTTCAGCAAAGCAGGCGAGTACCGAGACAGCAAAACAGGTATTAACTGCCAGTCGGATCTCAGCGCTAAAGCCGGAATTCCACGCAAAGCTTCATACAAAAGTAATAAATTTTGTTGAAATTGCTGTAATTCTACAGCACCTTGCGGTGCGAACTTAGCTACAGCATCTAAGTAACTTCTCGCATTAGCATAAATCGGTAAACTTCCCTCTGGAAAATGGTAATGCCCCAGCGGATCGTAGGAAATTGCTGCGATCGATTCCTCCAAAACATCAAAAACTTGCCGCAAAGGATTAAACGACCGGGGGTCAGTCAAACCGCAATAAAAAGAAGGCCCCGAATCAAAGTGAAATCCCCGGCGGGAAAAGCTGTGAGCCGCCCCGCCCGCTATGATGTGGCTCTCGCAGACGAGTACCCGCTTGCCGTAGCGAGCTAGCATTGAGCCAGCGACTAAGCCCCCAATACCGCTGCCAATTACGATCGCATCAAAGTCTTGCATTTATCAAATGTGGTATAATTGTATTATTTCTTGCTGAGTGTTGACAGGGTATTTTTATGGGAGGAAAACTATGAAAGCTTTATCTATTTTAGATGAAGTTGTTCGCGAATTAGAACAAGACGTGAATCTTTCGCGCATTAAAAAAATAATATTTTTTGCTTGTAGAGACTTCTGGGAAAACGACCCTGCCCAACTCACCAGCGCAGATGTAAGGATATTAATCGAAGAACTGTGCGCCAAATACAGCAGGTTAGAAGATATTGAAGCTGTTTTAAATAGTATAGTCTCTAAGGTTAATAAAAAAACCGAATATGCTTTAGTAACAGATCTTATAGTCTGTCAACTTAGCAGGCTGTATGAATTTGAAGACTTCACTAAATTAGAAATAAACATATCTAGTTTTGGCGGTCAGGAAGCTCCCGCATTTGAAGAGCACTTTAGTTCGGAAGTACCCAGCAGCGAAGAAAGGGGCAGAAACCCCGGCAGTTTATTTGATGTCAGACAAAAAATTTTGCAACAAACAAATCCGCTGAGGGCGAAAATCCTAATTTTTTCTACTCTTTATCACCAGTTTACTTTTAGCGATCGCGACTGGCTACTGCTGAAAACTCAAGAACTTGACACTCTGCTGCGACAACTGTTTAATGTCTGTGGTAGCCTAGCTGAACTGGAATCTCAGTTGTACAGAACTGCTAGCAATCTCGACAACAGGGATGAAAACGACCAAGCTGCGAGCGTAATCATCAAAGCGATGAATCCTTGTTACGCAAAAATGCAACAGGAAGAATCCTATGAAGCTGAATCTTCGGGTAGTGAAGATTACGATCAGACACATTTAAACAACAGTGTTTATGAAGAGATCGAGCTGGTGGACAAACGCAGCGATTATTTTGATCCAGGCGAGATTACTCACATCCTTCAAGCTGCTCCACCTCATTATCATTATGACCCTCAAAAGAGTTACTTAGTGCCTGACACGGCAGAAAATCTACCGTTTAAAGAACCCGAAACCAGCAATAATTATGCTACCGAGTTCAGACAGGAAATCGTAGAAACATTCCCAGTTGCAGAAATGCCGACTATTATCGAAATTTTAGAACCTGCGGCTCCTGTTATTATAAATATTAGCGATTCCATTAAACGAAAATTGGAATTGGAAGAAGAAATGACAGGATTAGTCAGTCAAAGTGCTAACTCCGCAACGGCGCAAATAGAAAATATATTTACCCAGTTAGAAGCTGCTTTGAACAGAAAATTTTCTACGGCAAGTGTAGAGGAGCGTTTGTACTGGAAATATAAAAATCTCAGAGAGTATGTAGCCAAAGTTCAGAAGTTTACAGATAAATTGCTGGAAATTTTGATTGAACTGGAGTCAAAAGAAAGCGGAAAATATCCTTCTGAAATACCAGAAAACATGGCAGACAATATTTCCGAAATACCGCCGGAAAACTCTAGCCATAAAGCAAATCAGTATCAGCTTCTGGAAATGGCAAAGCAAGGCAAACCAAAGGCGATCGCCCAATTGATTAATCAATTACTACAGCCTAAAGGAATTGCTGCTACAGCGGGATTTAAAGATGGTTGGCTCCATGTAATTCTGGAGTCTGCTGAAGTACCAAACCAACAGGCTACAGCTACATACATTCACAAAAAACTCTGTACTTTAAAATCACAATATCTTACTCATGTGAAAATTCACGGGCGACAGTTAGGCAGCAAAACAGTTTTTTGGACTCAAGAATTTGTCCATCAAACTCATTAAATGCCCCGACTCAAGTCTGAGGATACACAAACTAACTCGGCCTGCGTCAACTGAAATTCAAGAAATTTCATCAATTTTCTCAGACTTAAGTCTGGCGCTACAAAAATTAAGTCCACCTGCGCGAACAGAAACTTAAGCAGTCTAGAAATAGCAGATTCTACCTAATTCACAACAAAAACAAATATGAATGCCAGCGAAATTTTAAGGCGATATACATCAGGAGAACTAGATTTTCAAGGTATGAATCTCAGAGGAGTATACCTGAGCGGTGCCGATTTAATTGGCGTTAATTTAAGCAGTGCTGACCTCTGGGGTGCAAACTTAGCGATGTCGTACCTGAGCAGAATTAACCTTCAGCGCGCAAATTTAACTAATGCAAAGTTGTGCGGTGCTAACTTAAATCAAGCAAACTTGAGCGGAGCCAATTTATCCGATGCAGACTTCCACGGAGCGACTTTGCAAGGTGCCGACTTTCGCAGAGCCAATATCTCTTTGGCAGTTTTTATCGATGCAAATTTGAGCGATGCAGATATGCGAGGTGTCAATTTGCAAGGTGCAGATTTGCGCGGTGCGTGCTTGCGGGGTGCAAATTTGCGGAAGGAGCCGCGGATTTTTGAGGGTGCAAATTTGCGGGGTACAAATTTGCAAGGTGCAGATTTGCGGGGCGTCAATTTGCAAGGTGCAGATTTGACTAAAGCTAATCTCAGTCACGCGAATTTGACAGAAGCATCTCTGGGGGAAGCAAATCTGACTCAGGCAAATTTGAGCGAAGCGATTTTAGATGGCGTATTTTTGACTGAAGCAACTTTGGTAGAAACAAATTTTTCCTGGGCTGTAATGGCAAATGCTAAGTTGGAAAGAGCTGTGTTAATTGATGCTGAATTGGCTGGCGCTAACTTGCGGGGTGCATTTATGACTGATGTTAAGTTGAGCAATGCTAATTTAATTATGGCTGACTTGAGTCGAGCTAATTTGGTGCGGGCTGATTTGAGTCGAGCTAATTTTAATCAGGCAAATTTGAGTGAAGCTAATCTGACTGATGCTTATCTGGCTAGAACAGATTTGCGGGAGGCAATTTTGCACCGCACAACTTTGATTAGGGCAGATTTGAGCACTGCTAATTTATCAGGTGCTCAGTGGCGCGGTACAATTATGCCGAATGGAGAAATGCACGGGTAATTACTTCTACTAGCAATTTAACGCTCTCGGCCAAATAGTTAATTTAATAGTGAAGAAGATTTCCTGTAAGTAAAAAAATAGGACAAGGCTGTGTTAAATCCAGGAACAATTTTACAAGAACGTTATCAACTGCAACAGCGTTTAGGACGCACAGCGGCCGGTCATCAAACTTGGCTAACAGTAGATTTAGAGTCTCAAGAACAGGTGACACTGAAAATGTTAGCTTTTAGCCCGGAAATGCAGTGGGAAGAGCTCAAGCTTTTTGAAAGAGAAGCACAAGTTTTGCAGGCCCTAAATCATCCCCGCATTCCTTGCTATCGAGATTATTTTTCCCTGGAGCGGGAAGCCGGATCAGGATTGCCTTGGTTTGGGTTAGTGCAAGATTATATTCCGGGATTTTCACTTCAGGAATTGTTAGAAAAAGGCAAGAAATTTCCAGAAAAACAAGTACGAAAAATTGCCAGTGAAGTGCTGGAAATTTTAATTTATTTGCATGAATTAAGCCCCCCAGTTTTGCACCGAGATATTAAGCCTAGTAATTTAATTTTGGGGGAAGATCAGCACGTTTATCTAGTAGATTTTGGTGCGGTACAAGCTCAAGCGGCGGTGACAGGCGTAACGTTTACAGTGGTAGGAACGAGTGGCTATGCACCCTTAGAACAGTTTTGGGGGCGGGCGGTGGTGGCTTCGGATTTGTATGCTTTGGGAGCTACTTTAATTCATTTGTTAACGGGGATGACTCCTGCGGATTTACCACAGAAAGATTCTCGGATTCAGTTTAGCGATCGCGTGAGTGTGAATCCCAGTTTGGTAAGCTGGATTGAGAAGATGACGGAAATCGCCTTAGAAAAGCGTTTCAGCAAGGCTAGAGACGCTTTAGCAGCTTTGAAATCGGGCAACATACAAGGGGCTAATCTTCAAATTCCGACTGTTTGGAAAATTGCTAAACCACCTCACAGTCGCATTCAATTTAGCAAATCAGCGACGGAGTTAAACATTAAAATTCCGTCTACTTTAGTCAGAAAGCCTTTTTTCTGTGCTTTTTTAATAGGAATATTAATTATACTGTTATGGAGGCCAATTACCTTAGTATTTGGGGAACCAAATTTTTATACTGGATTAGGATTGTTTACGATTATAGCAAGTACAAGTATCTTACTTAAGATTGTGGGCAATGGTAATAAAATTACATTTAACCGGAACTCCTTTAAACTAGAACATCAGATATTTGGTTGGAGTTATTTAGGACAAAGAGGGGAATTTTCTGAGATTTTGGGTGCTTTTATATACAATACTTCTTTTTTTGGGGGTAATCAAATCAGAATCCGTTCAGGCAACTATACAGGAACTTACTTTTATGTCTTAGGGAACCATTTGAAAGAGGTTGAGGCAGCTTGGTTAGCGCAAGAAATTCAAGATTGGTTAAATTTAAGATAAATTTTTGTAGGGCGAAGCCTTGGTGATTAATTTTTTTTGTATAATAGATATCCCCCAACTAAAAATGGGTGACGCACTCACTTATAGGGCGTCTAAAATACAGCAGATTTCAGGTTCATTAAGTACAGTAGCAACAGCTTGTAAACCACAGACTGCTTGATTTAAAAAATGATGCTATTTTAAAAGAGTTATGTCAAGGCTTTCAAAAAAAGACCCGAATGAAAGTCAGTATATCTTATTACCCGATCGCCCAAAAAACATTGAATTTTAATTCAAATTTATCCCTTCACAGGCAAAACGATCGCAAACTCAGTGCCAACTTCAGGCTCGCCATTCACCTCGATGCTTCCGCCATGTTTCTCTACCGCAATCTGGTGGACAATTGTCAACCCCAATCCAGTTCCTTTGCCGACACCTTTCGTCGTGAACAAATGGTCGAATATCTGCTGTTTAATTTCCTCTTTGATCCCAGTGCCGTTATCAGCAATTTTAATTTTAATGTACCCTTCGCCGACTATATCCGTGCAAATCGTGATGCGGTTGGGATTGGCGGTAATTTCGCTAAAAGTGCGTCCTATATTTGACTCTTCTAAGGCATCGATCGCATTGGCAAGCAGGTTCATGAAAACTTGATTCAATTGACCGGGAAAACATTCGATTTTAGGGAGATTGCCGTATTTAGTTATCACTTCGATCTGCGGCCGGTGTTCGTTTGCTTTGAGACGGTGTTTCAAAATTAAAATAGCGCTATCAATGCCTTCGTGAATATTAAAAGGAACTTTGTAGTCTTTGTCACCTCTGGAGAAGGTACGCAAACTGTTGCTGATACTGCAAATGCGCTCGCACCCAAGTTGCATTGAGTCAATCATTTTCGGTAAATCTTCCAAAAGATAATCGAGGTCTATCTCTTCGGCGTGGTCGGCTATTTCCGATTGCGATGCACCGGAGCGATACAATTCTAAGTGTTCTATAACATCTTCCAAACTTCTTTTACCTTCGATTAAATTGCCAGAAATAAACCCAATCGGATTGTTGATTTCGTGGGCGACTCCGGCGACCAAATTACCCAAGGCAGACATTTTCTCACTTTGCACGATTTGCAGTTGTGCTTGTTGTAAATTTTTTAAAGTTCGTTCTAGCTGTTGGTTTTGCTCTTGCAAAAGTTCTGCTGCTTGCTTGCGATCGGTGGCATCAACACCCAAACCAATAATCCCGATCGTCTCGCCCTGGGAATTTTTTAACTGCACTTTCGTGATTTCTAAATCGTGTAGTTTGCCGTCCACAAGTCTGAGAATTTCGCTGGAGTAATGCGGCAAATCTTGAGCAAGGCAGGCGGCATCTGAAACCAGACAGCCCGCTGCATTCTCCCCTAGTATATCTTTATAATGATCGACAGCTAGGAAATCGCTCAGGGGAACGCCCACATCTTGAGAAAATGTCTTGTTCAAAAACTGTACTTTACCACTGGGATTAACCATCCAAATCCAAATCGGAGCGACATCAAGAATCGCTTGGAGCATTTTTTTCTGATCGGCAAGCTGAGCTTCGGTTCGGCTAATTGTTACTAGCGATCGCTCTAATTGTTGGTTATAATCCTGATATTTTTTATAGAGAAGAGCATTTTGCAAACAGATGGCTGCCTGGGAAGAAAGAAGATTGAGAAGTTGCAGGCGATCGCGGGTAAAAACTCTTGCGGTTAAGCGATTTTCCAGATACAAAATGCCGACTAAGCTGCCTTGATCGAGAATCGGCCAACACAGCAGGCTCTGCGGTTGGTATTTGAGGATGTAGGAGTCGGAATCCCAATCACTTTGTTGAGCGAGATCCCGAACAATCACAGGTTTCAATAAATTTTTAACGCAGTCAACAATTTTAAGGGGCAAGATATCGCTGTTTTCATCGAGTTTTGCGGATGATAAGTCGATCGCCCACTCGACTCCCGAATTGTCGAGCGTGCTGGTAGCCGCGATTTCCCATTGATTGCCGTTTGGCAAAATCAGCGCTCCTTTGTCAGCTCCTGTATTTTTCATCGCCAGTTGCATCAGTTTGGCAATCAGTCGATCGAGTTCTCTTTCACTAGAGAGCGCTTGACAAGCTTTTAGCAGTGTTGAAAAATTCCCGAAATCTGAGACACTCGCCGAAACAGACGGATGAATGGATGGATGAATGGATGGATGAAGCGATGGATTTTGCCCCGCAGGTGTTGGAAAATTTGCTAATGGATTTGCAGGGAGTTTGGCTGGTTCTAAAATCGGTTTTAATAATTGAGGATAACGTTTTTCTAAGTCGTCTATTTTTGCTCTATCTCCCCAGCGGACATAGCAATCATAGGCATCTATCATGTAGAGTCTGGCAATTTTTTCCCTTCCTAATGACAGGTAAAATTTAGCAGCGAGTTCGCAGGCAAGAGCTTCTTCATTGACATATTCGTTAGCTTTAGCTCCGGTAATAGCTCGATCATACAGTTCCATTGCTTCTGCTGTCTGTCCCAAAACGCCCAGCAATTCTGCCTCAAGCAGATCGAACTTGTGTTGGTAATTTATCGGCGTATGATGCGCGAATTCTTTGAGTTTTTTCTGACTAGCCCCAACGCGCTTCAGGATTTGTTGGCGCTCCGCCGGTGCGGCATCTGCATAGATTGCCAAATGTGCCAGTGCATCATAAAAGTCGTGCATCATCGTTACTAGCATCAAAACACAATTCCCAAGATAAGGTTTGCCTCCATTTTGCCTGTCGATTGGCTGCGGATTACGGCTCGAATATATCCCGAATCCCTGGCCTCTGTTTGCTAAAATTTATACACCTCAATCTAGCAGGTAACAGGTAAAATCAATTGAAAGATTGGAATGTTTAATGTATTTGTAAATAATCGGTCTGCGTTCGAGTTCGTCGAGAATGTCTGTTCGGGTGAGGACTATTTCTACCGATGCAATTAACGGTCGCTAATGCAACTTTTTGGGATTGTGGCAGCACCACCTCCCGCAAATCCTCCGCCACAATGACGTAGGTTTGAGAATTTTAGCTGCCAATTGTTGGTCTTTCTCACGCCTGCACCGATCGATAGCCGATCGAGAATCTGTGTAAGATTGCGCGATTTCGCGATCGAGCGATACCCCGGTATTACGCTAGTCAAATATACTGCATTTATTATTGTGTCCATATTGGCTGACCTCAACCCAGACATTAACTTGACAAAACTTAGTCTATCTATCTTAGGGCATAAACAGCATAATTTTCGAGCTGTCGATCAAAAAATCAAATTATCTATTAAAGAACAATATTTTATACTTGGGCGATCGCGATTAAAGCTTTTTACTTACGTATAAGTTTCTACTGTTAATCTCAAATGCGATTCAATGAACGCGAAATACCGTATAAACACTGCCTTATCATGTCTTCAAACATACAATTGCTAATTAATTAGGGCTTGCTGAATATATCGCCCGCGTGTTACGTGGCCTGGGTTATTTGATCGCGCGCTCAATAGTAAAGTGCAAGATAAACAGGTAGAATAGGTCAAAAGCCCTGCATCACCACCTGCGATCGTGTACAGAAAAGCTGAGCTTGCTCCCCTCCCAGCCTTAGACTTTGAACTAGCCAACGGGTCTAAATTGTCAGCGGACAACCGTTGGGTAAAAATGGCCAAAATAATCCCGTGGTCTGAATTTGAATCAGAATATGCGGCCAATTTCCCCACAGCGCATGGTGCACCAGCCAAATCGTTTAGGATGGCATTGGGGGCATTAATTATTAAAGAAAAATTAGGAATTAGCGATCGCGAAACAGTAGAACAGATCCGGGAAAACCCCTATCTACAATACTTCATCGGTCAATCAAGCTACAGCAATGAACTCGCATTTGACCCATCTTTATTAGTACACTTTCGCCAAAGAATTAGTCCCAACCTAATTAATAAAGTGAACGAACGCATG
>NZ_JAUBOS010000046.1:0-46642 GCF_036700365.1 Microcoleus sp. w2-18bC1 | reverse complement strand
GATATTTATAGCTTCAGAGGGCTTTTTCATAGTTTTGAAGGTTGCTATACTGGCACAAATTATTATACCTTAAAAAAACCTCAAATGATTGCTATGCAATCATTTGAGGTTTTGGCAATTCTCAATTTATTTGAATTTAAATCTGCTTGAATATCTGCGGAATGTGGGGTTAAACTTATATCTTGCACCATTCTCAATTAGCGTTTTAGGAACAGGCAAGATGCCTGTTTTACAAGAAAATCTACTCCTTGTGGAACGGGCATCTTGCCTGTTCTTGAGAATGGTGCAAGATGTGGGGTTAAACCTATCTATAGGATTGTTGCCTGAGTCCTAAGAATTTTCTTTGAGTATTATTAAAAAACTTTGCGATTTCAGGGTTGAAACTTTTTCCATAGATAAGATATACCTATTGAGCTGACCAGGAGCATCTGATGATGAGTAGTTCCAGCAGTGACGGTAATTTTTTAGATCTAACTCCCAATTCTGATTACTTCAGGCTAACCCCAGGACTTTTAAATCCCATCAGCGGAGGACTGCGGGCTTTACAAGGTAATGATACTGTGATTGGTTCGGTATCTCCAGAATCGAGCGATGGCGGTGGCGGTCAGAATTTCCTGTTAGGAGGTAGCGGTAACGATTCTCTATTGGGCGGGAACTTTGATGACTTCATCTCTGGCAACTTTGGGAACAATACCCTCGTTGGAGGTCAAGGAACAGACTCGCTGCACGGTAGTCAAGGCAGCGACATACTTACAGGTTCTGATGACCAAGATAGTTCGGTTAGCAATGTGGGTGGAGACACGCTAATTAGTGGTAGTGGCAATGACTCTTTTGTACCCCAAACCGAACGAAAAGCAGCAGTAGGATTAACAGACCTGGGTACTCTGAAAAATTCAATTAGGCTGAATGGCTTCGTAGGTGAAAACAACTTCCAAGATATTTACACTTTCACCACTGACACACCCAGTAGTATCACATTAGAACTCAATGGTTTAAGTGCGGACGCTGATTTACGGTTTGCGAGAGATGCTAATCAAGATGGTAGCCTGAGTCCAGAGGAAATCTATGACTCCCAGAATTTGGGAATTGAGCCAGAAGTAATGATAAGTAGGTTTTCTTTACCAAGTACATACTCTGTCTTAGTTCGACAAGGTGTACGGGGAGCTAACACCAGCTACAACCTGAATATAACTTTCAAGCCAATTCAGGTTTTGCTGAATCAAGTTACTTCTCTTGGTACATTCAGCAGCGGAGTCAAGGGTTCGGGGGATGGCTTTGTTGATGAGAACCAACCTGCGAAACTCTACAAATTTGATCTCCCACAGCCCAGCAACCTTCAAGTCAACTTGCGGGGAATGTGGACAGGTACAGATGCGGATTTAATGCTGTTTCAAGATGTCAACAATAACAACAAGGTTGATTTTGGTGAAATTCTTGGCGTTCCTCAACAGCAAGGCAACAATTCAGAGGAAATTTTCTTTAGGGGTTTATCAGCAGGTACTTATTATCTCGGCGTCAACCCTTTTGTAGGCAGCACACCCTACAACCTCAGCATCTTAGCTGCACCGGCAACAGATAAGTTCAACAGCTTGTTTGGCTACGGACTGGTGGATGCAGCAGCGGCAGTTGCGGCTGCCACTGGTAAACCGCAGTTGGATGCTGCTAACCCGCTCACCAGTGCTGCTAAATTGAATAACATAGGAGACTTAAACCTCCTCAATGTTGCCCCAGCCTGGAAAGCAGGATACACGGGTAAAGGTGTGGTGGTTGCGGTACTGGATAGTGGCGTTGACTTGAGTCATCCCGATTTACAGAGCAATATCTGGCGGAATCCTAAAGAAATTCCGGGGAATGGTATTGATGACGATCTCAACGAAAAAACTGATGATGTAAATGGGTGGGATTTTGTAGATGGCGATGCTACTGTCTCCCCAGATTCAAACGATCAGCTTGGGTTTCACGGAACTCACGTAGCAGGAATCATTGGGGCTAAAAGAAATGGAATTGACATCAATTCTCCCAATCCTACACTGGAAATGAATGGGGTCGCTTATGATGCTCAGATTATGCCGATTAGGGTGGGAAGTGTTGGAGGTGATGTATCTGGTCCAAATCTTATTGACGGCATTCGCTATGCGGTAAACAATGGCGCCGATGTGATTAATATGAGTTTGGCCGGAGCAAAGTTCCTCGATCCAAATCTACGGAAAGCCTTAGAAGATGCTAAGGAAAAAGGAGTTTTTGTGGTGATGTCAGCGGGAAATGACAGGGACAAGTTCAACCCTAGCGAACCAAATTTTCCAGCATTTTATGCTTTCGATAATTTGGGAATAGCTGTCGGAGCAGTAACAAGTTTTCCAGGCAAACAGGTAACAGTTTTTTCCAATCCTGCTGGTTCGATACCAACAAATTTTGTGGTTGCTCCGGGCCGTGAAGTCTTATCTACAATTCCGATTACGCTGGGAAACGTAGGTTATGGCTTTCTGCCGGGAACGTCTATGGCTGCTCCCTATGTTGCAGGTGTAGTTGCTCTAATGCTTCAGGCGAATCCAAACCTAACTCCTGACGAAATTTTGGAATTTCTGACTACAACAGCAAAACCTGAAGGAATTACCCCGGAAGTTCGTGAGACTAATTAACAACTACTGGGTAATTTATTGAACCCCGGTTTCTCCAAGAAACTGGGGTTTTGAAGATGTACATTATTTTTATGCAACTACTTACACTTTAGTTAAAGTTGAGTGAGAAATGCCGATCGCACTTTGAGTTTACCAGGGCGATCGCCTGACGGTCAAACTCACGTTACTACAAACAAGTTTTTATACTCTTCTTCCCGTTTATTCGAGCAATTCTACAGTGCCGAGATACCCATCTACTCTGACTTTTTGACCGTTTCGCAAGCGAGTTGTAGCTTCAGAAATATTCATGACTGCGGGAATTTTGTACTCGCGGGCGATAATTGCTCCGTGAGATAGTTGGCCGCCAACTTCGGCGATAATTGCTGTTGCTCCTAATAGCAGCGGCGCCCAACCTGCATCAGTGTAAGGAACTACTGCGATCGCATTTTCTCCTAAATCTGTGCTCGCGGTGCGGCAAATCTTGACAAAGCCTTCGACACGGCCAATACTCGCCGGAATTCCCTGGAGGATATTAGTTCCCGATGTTGCGGAGTCGATCGCCCTTGTCTGAGAATTGGGCAGCAAATTGCCGTAGACCACGGGGGGAATCGGGCGATCGCGATCGGCTACCAGGCGATCGCGCCTTTCCCTAATTGTATCCTTAAACGAAACACTCGCACCGCTACGAATCCACTCCTGAATTTCCCCAAATTCCAGATAAAAAATATCCCCGCTTTCCTGAAACACCTCCATTGCCAATCCGCAAGCTTCAATCTCCAAAAAAGTCCAGCGCAGGTGAGCCAACAACCGCGCGTAAATTTCGCTAATTTGGTTTTTGACAAGAGTTCTTTCTTGACATTTATCTAATCGCCACTTCTGCAAAAAACTCAATCCTATTTCACGTTTTTCCACTAAATTAGTTTCGGCTTTTTGAGCCATAGTTATTAGCAACTTTTGAAAAATTTCCGGTTGTTCTCGCCAAGTAGGAACAGCGATATCCGTTCCCACCTCGCTCAAATATCCGTAAGTATCAAGCCACTTTTCAAACTCTGCTTGTAAACCCGGAGTTTCTGCAAATGTCTGTGCTAAATCTGCGACTGAAATAGTTTCGTCAGGCTGCGAAAAAGCAGCTTGCCGCAATTTCTGAGCCAAATGCTGTAAAGCTCGCACCGAAGCAATTTCAGGAGCGCTGTCATTAGCCAGCCAGTCATCATTAACGCGAAAAATAGCCTTGCGAATAGCCAGCCCGATCGGCCCTAATATATTGTAGTAAGTAATCGGTTTCAGCCACTCCTGAATTTGCTCCGCTCTCTCCAACAATTCCGTTAAATATTGATAATCTGGCATTGGGCATTGGGCATTGGGCATTAATATTTCTTCTTCGCTCGAACCTCTTCCTTCTTCCTTCTTCCTTCTTCCCTCTTCCTTATCCAGACTTTGCAGTGCCGGGAGGAAAATAGAACTACGATCGACCTTAAATTCTGCATTGAGCGCCCTCTCTCGCTGCACCAGACGCCACAAACCAGGCAAATTGGGCAAAATCTTCCCCAAAGGCGGCTTGCCCATCTTTTGCCCTCTGAGCAAAAATTCCAAACCCTGTTCCGGCAATCCCATCATCCGAAAAATTTCGCCCAACAAAGTGGCATTAAAATAGGCGTGAGAACCCAGCAAAGTTGCCGTTTCATTAAAGTTTAAGCCGATCGCGCGATCGCCCAAAACCACCTTAAAAATCTCTCCCCAAACCCCGCAAGTTAGCGGCCGATTAATCGACCAAGTTAGGGGGCGAATTGCACCTGGAATCACTTCTGCTGCAATAGTGCGCGTCCAAAAAGGCTGTAAATTAGTAATTGGGCGGCTTTGCAAAATCCAAACTTTTTCCCCATCCCAACTCCACTCAATATCCTGCGGGATTCCGTGAAAAAATGCTTCAATCGCTTGGGCTTGTTTTACCAATTCTGCTAAAATGGGTTGAGCAATAATTGAATTACTTTGAAGTTCAGTTAATTTGTTTTCTAATGATTCAGGTTTACTAAAATCAATTTCTAAATGAACCGGAGTAATTTGTCCGCCGACAACAGCTTCTGCTCCTCCCGGTAAAGCTTCTATAATTACCTGGGAACCGCCATCTAAAGGATTGCGACTGAACATGACTCCCGCAAATTCGCTGTCAATATAAGGCTGAATTAATACAGCCATTTGGGTATCGGGGAGTTGTCGCTGGCGGCGGTAAGCAACAGCTTCGGAAGTCCAATAAGACTGGCGGCAGCGATTAATGCCGTCGAGTAATTCTGCTTCAGTGAAAACAGGGCCAATAGTTTGATATTGTCCGGCGGCTGAACTCGTATCGCCATCTTCTCCCGCAGCAGAAGAACGCACAATCATTCGATTTTGGATTTTGGATTTTAGATTTTGAATGAAAGCATTGGGAATTGACAAGTCATCACTATTTCCTCGATGCCCGGTGCCCGATGCCCGATGCCCGATGCCCGCTTCTTGTGATAATACCCAACCAGAAGGTACGTTAAACCCGGCTCGTTTCAGTTGAGACAATTTAGCCGCTTTATCGCCACAGATTGCAGCATCTAACGAGTCGTCAAGAGAAAACAATTGCTCTGATTTAGATAAAGCCATATCATCACCCTGACGAAGACTAATTGTGAAGAGTAAAAAGGCTAATCCTGCTGCTGCTAAAAATTCGGGCATTGATTGTCGCCACACCCAAACCCAGATTGGGGTACACAGACACCCGCAACGGGAAGCAAAGAGTCTCGCCCGATCGCCCTTACCCCACCACCGCTGTGCCAAAGCCCACACCAGCAGCCCCCAAATGCCCGATGATACAGCCACCGGCGGCGAAAATACCAAAAGACCCCAAACAGCGTTGGTCACGCCTCCACCTCGGGCGATCGCATATCTGCCCGCAACTAGAGGAATTAACAGGGCGATCGCGATCGCAGGTGCATCCGGGAAGCAAAATCGCCCCGCCAAAACCGGCAAAATTCCCCTGGCAATTTCCGCCAACACCGCAGCAATTCCCGCTAATTTCCCGCCGTGAATGAAAGCAGCCGACACGCCCACATTCCCCGTGCCCAGGGCCCTCAAATCTCGGCGACTAAACACTCGCACCGCCCATCCCGTTAGCGGTAAAGCACCTAGGCTGAAACTCGCAGCCAACAGCAATGCTATTGTCCCCAACGGCATAAAATCTGCTCTCCTATTTTCAACCTCTAAACATTATGACCTCAATTCAGTTTTTTTTCAGTCTTGAGATATATCTATAAAACGGCATTAGCACTTAAGATAATGTAAAAGTAGAGTAGATAAGGATTTAACTATCATGACAGATGTCAGCTTGACGACCCCAATATTAGTTCTTGTTGCTGGCTTTATTGCCGCAGTTACGATCGGCTCGATCGCCTGGTACAACTCCAAGCGCCCACCCGGTTGGGAATCCAAAGAACGCCCTGATTTTGTACCGAAAGTTGATAAAGACGATTTGATTGCTGATGTTTCTGATTCAAAGAAAAAATAGAACAAAGCTGTTTTAGAGCGAAAAAAGCTTTGAGAGTAATAGGACTTACCCTTGCATATCTATTTTGTAGGGTGCGCTTTGGCGCGCCTTACGCTATGTAGAAAGGCTTTGAGTGAATAGTTTTAATTGACCGAAAGCACTAATGTCAATAAAGGGAGCGCTCATCCCGCGATCGATCGCTTTCTTTAGATTGATGCAAGATATCATTAGATAGATTTAATCATAGAAATTTAGAAGTTGACTACAGGTTTGGAGTTCTCTTGAGATTCAGCCTCTTTTGGGGGGTGGCGTTTGAGATATCTCACCACCTCTTCGTAAATTTGACCGAAAGCATCCAAGATACAAGCCTCCACATTAATTTGTGGAGATATAAAAAGTTTTATCCGATAAATAAGCCCCCGAATTTATCCGTGGGGTCAATGCCTCAATCTAAAATCTAAAATCTAAAATCTAAAATCAATTGACTGCTAAGGCGATCGCCCCGGCGACAATTTTTCCGTTTGATGTCATCAGTTTATGGTTTCGAGGTATTGGCGATCGATCTCAACCAATGCGGCTGCTTGAGGCTGTGACTCTGTTTCGAGGCCTAATTCCGTCCGCTTCACAACCAACAGCGTAATATCATCAAATACTTTTTGATTGCCGATATGTCGCCGCACATCGTCAATCACCGCTTGCTTGATTTCCCCAGCCGATAAATGCCAGTTTTTGCTAATGACTTCACACATCGGCTCAACGCCATATTGTTTTTTGTTAATGTCTTTTGCTTCGGGAATACCATCGGTATATAGCACTATCCCCTCTCCTAGCTGTAGCTCAATTGAAATATGACTGATGAACTCAGCAATGTCATCGTGGAGGCCAATAGGAAAACCTAAATCCATCGTATCGATACGTTCAACCTGTCCACCGTTTCGCACAATAATTGTTTCTTCATGCTGACCGCTAATACTGACGAGTCCTTGGGAGTAATTTAAAATCCCTAGGGTGAGGCTTTTGTGAGATTTCATGCGCTGCACGTTTTTGTAAAGGGTGCGGTTGAGCGCATCTAGGAACCGAACGGGGTCTACTTCACGTATTTCCTTGAGGGTACGAACGGCGGTTTGCGCCATCAGCATCAAGATGGCACTTTCAAGTCCATGCCCCGTGACATCGCCGATGCCCAGAGTGACAACGCCATCGGTGTTTAAGACATCATAGTAGTCGCCGCCGACTTCATCGGCGGCCTCCATGTATGCGGCAATATCGAGTCCTTCAATTTTCAGTTCCTCAGCATTGGGCAGAATCATTTGCTGCATCTGACGCACGATATCCAATTCCGCACCCATGCGGAGATTGTCTTCCTTGAGTCTCTCGTTGAGGGCAATGATTTCTTCGTTAGCGGTTCCTAGTTCTGCGGTGCGTTCTTTAACTTTATCTTCAAGTGTTGCAAAAGACTCCTTTAATTGTCCGCTCATTTTGTTGAATGCAGTTGCTAGATCGTGCATTTCATCAGTCCCTTGGACATGAACAATTTGATCCCAGTTGCCAGTAGACAACGAAGATGCAGCCTCGCTTAATTGCAGCACAGGCTGAGTTAGTCGCCGCGATAACAGCAGGGCAACGATCGAACTGATTGTTAGCACCACGGCTGAAACTGTCAGCGACCATAACAGTTGATTCTGAAGCGCTGCCTGCACAGGTTTTGTGGAGAGTGAAACCAGAATTGCCCCTGTTATCTGTCCTGTCTCGTCAATTAAGGGCGTGGCAACTTTCAAAAAACCATCTTCTTGATAACTTTGGGTCAGTTTTTGAGCTATACTGTCCTTCAACCTTTGGGTATCTGTTGGACTCAGTTCTTGACTCAATCCCGAATTGTCTGCCACAGCCGTTGCATTGGTGGTGGCGTTGAGACCGACCACCCAGATCCCACCGATTTCTCCACTCGTTAACAATCGCTTGATCAAGCCATTGATTCCAACTTGTTGGCGCAACCGCTCAATAAACGAAGCGTTATACCCAACCTGCACAATCCGGGGACGATCGACCCCTGCTACTGCCACATATTTGTAGATTTGCTTATCGTACTCTCTCACCTGGGCATCCTGAACAACGGTAGATTTTGCTCCTGTTAGGAGGGGCCAAAACATAGACGCCTGGGGTTGTTTAGCCCGATCAGGACTAAACGTGAACGCGAAGGGAGCATTCTTCAAATAAGCCCGTCCAGTTTCATCCGTAATCCAGAACTCCTCCACGACGGATTTTTTGGCGATCGCACTTAACCGTTGATTGATTTGTTGGGGGCTGAGATTGGCTGCTTCAGCTATAGCAACCAGGTGAGCCGAGATCGTGGCTTGGGCAAGCATATGGTCTGCGATCGTATTTTCCACATCTTTGGGAACTTTCTCAACAAACTGAGCACTGCGAGCCAGGGATTGAGCGACTTGCTTACCTTGTGCTTCAGTCTGTGCCAGGAGAGCGTGTCGGGAAGTCCAGGTCAGCAGAGCAACGGTGGGAACCAGGGCAAGGGAAACCAGCCCGATCGTTGTTAAGAGGATTTGTCTTTGGAGTTTCATAAGATTTCCATGAGTGGGTGGGCTATTCAAAGGGTCAATGCTGGCTACAGAAAAATTTGCCCATTGCCGAAGGAAAGATAACCCACCAACGCCACCGCCGCGACGATTTGCAAAACGAAGGGAACGACGAGGGCAGTACGAAGCTGGAATTTACGAGAAGTATTTTTCCAAGATTTCACGGGTATAGCGATTAACTAAGAATAATTACGCCTTTAGCATCGCTTCCAGTTGTTGCGTGGCGTTATTAGAAGTTTCTACCTGTTGCTTCAAAACCCGCATTGTAATAAGCTGTTGTGCATTTAAATTGTATATTTCGAGTCCCGATCAAAAATCGTCAAATCCTCTCCCCCTCTCCCCTTCCCCCCCTCTTCCTCTCTAGTACCATAGGCAATCTAGATGCAACACAGCTTATCATCCCTGGCTTAGCGGGACAAAAACTGCGTTTTAAGCCCAAACAAAGCCTAAACAGGCTTTATATGAAGCTGTAGACATCCCTGTTTTCTTGCGACCCAGATTTCTGAGATTCGCTCTCAGCCGTTTACAGACAATATGCCCTGTACTATACAACTTTTTAGGTCGCATAGGAAAAAGTTTTCCCTCGCAAGCGACACCAATCTGTCGGGAGAGATACGGGCAAAACTTGTGATATAGAAATATTCAATAACACCCGGATGCCAATGAGTTCTCGCTATTGTAATAAAAACTCGGTCATTTTATAAAAAGCTTTCCAATCATGTGGGAGCTACCTGGTATTTTATCCATCATTACAATGCTTCTTTACGCCTAAAAGTGTTTAGGCTTTTTCCTGCATCGGTAAAATAATCTTAAAATTTAAGCTTTGTAACGGAACTTTCCTTGGCATCGTCAGCTAATTTACTCCGAACAAATGTCGAGTGTAGCACAGTTAGTCGCTGGAGGAGCTCACGAAATCAACAACCCAGTCAGTTTAATTTATAGTAAAATAGTTCATGTTAATTAATCGGTTTGAGAGTTCTTCAACCTGAGTGAAATTTACCAAAAATACTGTTGGGGATTCCAATCATAAATAACCTACAATGTAAAATATATTGCTCTGCATTATATCAAAAAAGCATAAAAACGTAAATATTGTTGAGCAGATGGCATATCTACAAGCGTTTATGTAGCTTCAATAAATTATATTATTTATGTAGGGGCTAATTTCAGACAGCCCCTACATCATTTTTGGTTCGGCTAGCTTATTTTTGCAACGGATTGAGTTTCGTAACCGAGCTTTCCTTGGCATCTTCAGCGCTATCTTTGAGGAAACCAGAAGCATCCTTAAAGGCGGCGCCTACTCTCTCTAAAATATTGGCATCGGGATCGCTGCGATCAAATACGGGTTGAGCCTTAGCCTGTTGTCCGTCTGGCGCTTCTAACAGACTTTTATCTCCGCCGAGTTCGAGGTCCAACTTGTCAGTTTCCATAGGTGCAGAACCCGGATAAAGCAGCTTTGAGGAATTAGATTCAGCGGTAGTCGAGGCCAGGAGACGATCGCCCACGATCGACAAATCAGCCCGATTCTTTTCTGCTTGAGCAGGCGACTGATTTACTTTAGGATCGGTGGATGTTTTATAATTCGTGTATCCATCACCGCCACCCTTGTGAGGGTTATTCATTCCTCCAGCTTGAACGGGAGGATTCTCAGGCCGAGCACCTCGAACATCGCCCGAATTGCAAGCGGTGCTGCTAAACAGCAACAAACCGGCCATACATACAGTCAAAAATTGAGTTAATAATTGACCGCTACGCAGTTTTTTCAAAAAAGAAGTTACAGTGTTCACAAAAAGTTTCCAATTTTTAACTACTACTTGTTAAGAGTAAAAGTAAACTACCCATGCCTGCCTCTAACGGCGGTGATATTTTGCTGCGGGTTGCTATCGACTTTTTTATAACTTTAGAGGGATTTCATAAACTGCGGAGATTTTTCCAAAGCAAAGCATAATGGTAGGGTTCGCCAGTGCCAATAGTTGCTGGAATTGAAGAGCTTTTTCGTTTCTGACACACCCTACAAGCTGCTAAGGAGCGCGAATTAAATAACTTACAATTTTAATTGTTATTGTGGGACGGGCGGGACGCCCATCCCACAAACTTGTGGAAGTTATTTAATTCTCATTCCTAATTAGGGAATTGTTCGACTTTCGCTTCAGCTTGCAAAGTCAGCACGCCCGGTTCCACATTTAGCTGCTGAATTCGCAGGGACATTCCCTCAATTTCAAAATTTCGCAAGTTTAAAACTTCACCAGCTTTGTCCGCCAAAGCTTCAGTTAACTCCGGCGAAAATTCCTTGTTTTCGGGATACTCGACATCCTGAAGAGAAATTGCCCAACCGCCCCCTGCGATCTGAGGTTTTGATGTAAAATAAATTTTTTCCGTGGAGGCAGTTTCCCGCACCAATACCTCAGCATTTAAAGCGATTTTTCCGGCTAGCAATTGGCACTCAATAGTTTTAACGTCTATTGTCTGCTGTTGTCCGTCAACAGTAACTTTTAAGTTTTTCAGTTTCCTGCTGATGTATTCGGAATTAAAAGCGCGGTTGATATCGCTTTCTGTTAAAACTGCGCGTGCCGCACCGAAGGCAGGCCCGTTCAGTTCAATTTTGCCAAACATAGCGGTCAGGGGATTGACAGCAATATCCTTGATATGAATTTGCAAATCTTCCACGCGCAAATCTTGTTGCATTACCAACCCTGTACCCTCAACCGCAACGGCCTCTACTGAACCCTGGGCTAACTGGATCGGATCGGTGTTAACTGTCACAGACAAAGTTTCGGATTCGTCTAATTTGCTCGAAATAGCAATCTCGGCCACTTTGTCGATCGCCTGTTCCCCTAAACTCCTATTTTCTTGAAGCACGCTCAGAATTCCTAATAATTATTGTTTTAAAAATAGTAGTTAATACTTAATTGAGTTAGCGTCTTCCTCTTGGCAGGTTTCTCGTCTTAAAAAAACTCAGCTAAAGACAGAGGGTTTCCAGAAAATTACTAAAATTAATCAGGTACTATTCGGCGCACTCTACATTGACTCGGTTGCGAAGCGGTGAAAACTCAAAAACTCGGATTTTTGCCAAAAGTCTTTTCTAGAAGTTCGATCGCCCGCTACAATAAGTAAGAGCCGGCACCGCTTTTTGCAATGAATTCAGAATCAACTCTCGCTAGACTACAAGCTACACTTCCCGACGGAAAACTGCCTTCTAGCTACGGGGTATACTTCAAAAACACCCTAGTAGCCCTATGTCACGCCCTAGAAGACCACATTTTGCAAACCAGTGGCGGGGACAAAAGTGAACTCCAACCCTTAGTTTTGGTAACGTTTCAGCAGGGTAAATGGTATTTACAGGAAGCCGATCGCTACCTAGATATTGCTAATGCCTCTCGGCGCGTTGTCATCGGTGCAGTAGCCGACAGCGGTTTCGCTACCCACAAAACGGGTCAATTAGAAAATGTATCTTTAATAAATCTCGATGAGAGCGACCCCCTAATCCAAGAATGGAATTTAATCATCGTCGCCCCCACATACAAAGCAATGGTGCTTTGCCGCGAACTTTCAGCCGAGGAATACTTGCCCGAGGGCAAACCAGAAGTCGATACAGAACGAAAGTTCTACGGTTTGTGGTCGTTTGACCAGTCTTTGGTGTCGGCCTCGGCAGAAATTTTTATAGAACAGACGCGACATTACAACTCTCCCCTAGCCGACAGTTTGCTGGAAATGTACCACGAAATCCTGGCAACCAAAGGCCCGCCCTTGGCAGATATTAGTGGCGTGGTATCACGGATAGTCACTTACCTGCAAAGTTCTCAGCAGCAAATGGTGGCAATTAACCGCCAAACCCGCGAATTGTGGGAATTGGAAGGTCAAGCTTTGCGTGTCAGCCGCAATTTGAACGCTAACAAACTTCAAGCTTTTCTGCGGATGGCGCAGCGCGTGGACGAACGCGATACCGCAAATCCCACAGCGTCTTTACAGGTGGCAGCTTTGTCGGAAACTTTGGGTCAACTGCTGGATTTGCCGGCTTTGCAGTTGCGGAGGCTGCGGCTAGCTGGATTGCTGTTTCGAGTTGGCTTAGTTTCTGCGCCGAATGAGGTGTTCGATCGCACTCCCGATGCTTTTGACCAAGCAACTTTCTCGTTTTGGCGCGATCGCAGTTTCATTGGTTCCCAACTGCTGCAAGCAATGCCGGAACTAGCACCGGTAGCGGAAATTGTCAAGCATAAACTCGAATATTGGGACGGCAGCGGCAGGCCAGAGGGTTTGCGAGCCGAAGCGATACCGATGACTTCGCGGATTTTGGGGCTGGTCGCTTATTTTCAAGAACTGACTCAACCGCGTGGCGATCGTGCGGCTTTGAGTTTGAGCGAAGCTTTGGAAGAGTGCCGCGAACTGTGCGGCACTCGCTTCGATCCGGCTTTGGTGGAAACTCTGGGTAACGTCGTCAGGCTGGCAGAAATGGGTTTGATGGAGTTACCAACTCGCCCGAGCCAACTGCCTAACGTGTGGTTGGAGGAGGGCGATCGAACGACCTCGGCCGCTCCGGCATTATAAAATAACTCGACTGTTGACTGTTGACTGTTGACTGTTGACTGTTGACTGTTGACTGTTGACTGTTGACTGTTAACCAACAACTGACAACCAACAACTGACAACTGACTAATGACTAATGACCTCGAAGCCATACGCAAAGGCAAAATTTTGATGTTGGCCGGCACTGATTTAGCCGGCAAAGACTTAGCGGGAGCCGATCTCGCCGGTGCTAACTTGTCTCAAGCCAACTTGAGTGGAGCTAATCTAGCGGGCGCTAACTTGCAGCGGGCCGTATTGCGAGCCAACCTCCGTGGCGCTGACTTGAGTGGCGCGGACTTGCGAGGCGCAGATTTTCGCAATGCCGATTTGCGGGGCGCTTCCTTCGCTAACGCTTTAGTCCGCGACGCAAGTTTTGGGGGTGCTTTTTTGACGGCGGCATCCATCGGCAATCTGGATTTGAGCGGTGTCGATTTGCGCGGTGCCGATTTGCGGGGCGCTGCTTTGGCTAGGGCAATTTTGCTTGGTGCCGATTTGAGCCATGCCAATTTGTCCGGCGCTGATTTATCGGGAGCTGACTTGGAAGAAGCGATCCTGAATGGAGCCGTACTGCGGGGCGCTAACCTGACGGGGGCTAATTTGCTTTGCGCCATGATGGAAAAAACCCTTTGGGATGGAGCTTTGCTCGATCGCGCCTGTCTCCAAGGCACCCCCCTGAGCCTTTAAATTTCAACAATGTTGTTTTGAAGACAGACAAAAAACAATATCTGCTTATGAGGTGAATAAGCACAAGCTATTTTTACATTTCTTAATATGAGGTTATAATGGCGACTGTAGATGAGCAAACGAATAAATGGTAGCAGCTTTGTTTAGCGGTACATCCTTTCAAGGTCAAAGTGGCGATCGCCTTGTTAGTAAAGTAGCAGGAGCTGCGATCGCAGCCTTATTCAAGCGTTCTGAAAAGGCCGAGGCCAACATCCGAGTCGAACCAGTAGCCAAACTCTTGCAGGGAAGCATCGACGGTTTCGACTTCGTTGGCAAAGGTATGTTGATGTACAACGGCCTTCGCATAGAAGTGATGGAACTCTATCTGCAAGCACTCTCCATTGATTTTGGGGCGATTTTTGCAGGTCAAGTCAAATTACGGCAGCCTACCCAGGCAAATATGCGAGTAGTCTTAAGTCGATCGGATTTAACCACCTCATTCAATACACCTTTTGTAGTTGAAAAACTCCAGAAGCTGAAGTACCAAGAGCAATCTCTGCACTTTCAAAACACTGAAGTCAGCTTCGGAACCGACAAATCAATTCGGCTTCAGTCCGAAATTACCGTAGGCGATGCCAGCGAACCGGTCAAAATAGATATTACTGCTCAATTGCAAGTTGAAGACAGACGCAAAATCCAATTTGTCAGCGTTACTTACGGCGGTGACGGGCAAGCAGTAGACTTGGGTCAAGCTATAATTGCCCACGTAAATAACTTGCTAGACTTAGACAAATTTGCCTTAGAAGGCACTCAACTGCGAGTAGACCGCTGCCGAGTTCAGAACGACGAGCTGGTTTTCTACGGTTGGGCTGGTATCGAACAGTTCCCCAAAGGCAAGCGCTAAACCTCAGCAGGCTGAGGTTTGCCCAGCCATCAAGTTTGGAAAAAGAGCATTTTTTAGTTAGCAAACAACCCGCACCGGCGGGTTTTGCTTTAGATTTTAGATGGCAAGAAAAATCTAAGATCTAAAATCTCGCATCTAAAGTCGATCCACGCAAAATCAGCACTGAGGTTGATTTGATTGGGCAAATTATTTTGATAGATTCAAATAATAAATTAAACCACTCTCAAGAATAAAGATGCTCGGATTTTATTTATTTTGTATCTACGTCGCAGTCTTGTCCGTGTTTGCCGGGCCGGGCCACCGCCGGTCTGAGAAATGGTGGGTAGAAATTGTCACCGATTTGCCCCACTGTACCTACTATTTTGGCCCCTTTGACACCGACAAAGAAGCTTCCAGCAATACTCCAGGCTACATAGAAGACTTGGAAAGCGAGGGAGCCAAAAGGCTTAGCATCCGCATTAAACGGTGTCAGCCTTCGCATCTGACCATTTGCGAAGAGGAAGTCTCAGAAAGTGTAGCGATTTAATGATTTTGAGTTTTGAATTAACTCAAATCTCAACAATAAGATAAAAAGGCTCTTTTTCTAGTCCTTGCCTTGCGGACTTTGTATGTCTAGCAGTGACTTACAGCCACCCAGCCTAAAACTCTTCTCCACCGAAATGCTGATTTTAGACAGCAGCTACTCTCAAAAACTACCTGCGTCAAATCAGCACTGAGGACGATCCGATCGATCCCCTGGCGTTGATAAATTGAGAAGAGTAAAAACTACTTAAGTATTCCCAGAGGTAAATATGTTTGAAATCTCTATGTTGGGTATGTTTTTCACGGCTTTTTGGCTACTAGCTCAACCTGCTAGCACTACTCGACGCGACGAATGGTGGGTAGAAGTTGATACAGATTCACCAAAGCGTACCTATTACTTTGGGCCCTATGACAGCAGAGAGGAAGCTTCTGACAGATCGACCGGCTACATCCGAGACCTGGAGAACAAAGGGGCTAAAAAAATTACCATCAACCTCAAACAAGGTAGCCAACCTACTCAGCTAAGAGCTAGCGAAGAGTCTTGAGAAGGTTGGAAAGTGCAAATTACGGGCGAAGAAAAGTTGACTTATTAACAGGGTTTTTTTCAAATGAGAGCGCGCTTGCATAAACTAGGGACACAAGAATGCTGTGTCCCGATGAAATAGTGAAGAAAGAATCTTATTTGCGTCCGAGAAATGCACGCTTTTTCAAAGCACCATCTGATTGAGATTACTGCGAGGATTAAAAGTGCGATTTGCTTTGAGTTTTTCATAGCATTCGCGTTCTACACTGCTAATTTCTTTCGGTGGCACGATCGCAATTTTGACCAACAAATCAGTCCGCTCGTTTTTCTTCGGTTTCGGCCATCCTTTGCCTCGCAACCGCAAAGACTGACCCGAACGAATCCCGGCTGGAAATTTCACAGTGATCATACCTTCAGGCGCCGGCACTTCAATTGAAGCTCCCAACACCGCTTCGTCAGGAGTTATCGGCACCTCGCAGACCAAATTCTCTCCCTCAAACTGGAAGAAAGCGTGAGGCAAAACTTCTAATTTTAGGTACAAATCTCCCTGCTGCTTCGTGTACGGGTCAACTTGACCTTTGCCTTTTATCCGGATTTTACTGCCGGTTTTCACTCCTGCTGGAATCGAAACTTCGCCCGTGGCGACTCGCTTAGAAGTTCCGCGAAATGCTTCCCCCAAAGTCAGGGAAACCACCACCTCGGTGTCGAGAGAGCTGACTGCGCTGCGGTTTTCGTACCCCGCGAAATCTTCAAATCCGCCAAAACCTGTGGGCCCGCCGCTGGTGGTGCGGTAGTTACTGTAATTCCATTTGGCGTTGCGGGCATTACCCGGACTACTACCTGCGCGACCTAGCAAGGCATTGATAAATTCGTCAAAACTGCCGTACTCGCTGAAGTCAACCCCGCCAAAGTCTACATTCGTACTGCCCCCGCCGGGCCATCCGCCTGGAGTTGTGGCAGCTTGCTTCCAGTATTGACCGTATTGATCGTATTTTTTTCGTTTTTCAGGGTCTGAGAGCACTTCGTAAGCTTCGTTTACTTCTTTAAAACGAGCTTCTGCTTCTTTGTTGCCGGGATTCATGTCCGGGTGATATTTGCGGGCTAGTTTGCGGAAAGTTTTTTTAATTTCGTCAGAACTGGCAGTTTTGTTGAGTCCCAAAATAGCGTAATAGTCTTTAAAATCTGTTGCAGCCATTAAGCAATCCCCTCTTTATTAGTTGTTATTTGTTAGTTGTTAGTTGTTAGAAAGAATAAATCCCAAATTACCCGCAGGATGGCGCATTAGTATAATGCCAGGAGCCGAAGTGCCTGCGGCATCTCATTCAAATTATAGGTTATCAAAGGTTTGGACTCGATCGAGTTCGGTTGTTGCTTGGCATTCGATCGCAATTTCCGCACTCCGCTGCTGTTTAAGATTTTATAGCATTCAGCTCTCTCGTGCCCAAGGGAGCTGAAGCACCAGCCTCTAGAAATGCTTTTGGCATTCGACAACACAAACAATAGCTTTCATCAATTAAGAACGTCCTTACCCTCTAGGGCGTTGCTATACCTGTGAGCTTTAAGACGGTGAAACTCCTGCGGCGAATACTTTTGGGCAGTTATGAGGCTTACGACTTTCGGGAGGCTGCAGCCCCGTTGAGGTGAGGGGGGAAAGCTGCTGCTGTTGCGGGTGCGAGCCTAGGAGGGTTGACTGGCGTGGACGATCAATCTTTTTTTGGTCTTTTTTTCCGGGGCGCGGTGCGATGGCTACGCCCCGGCTTACGCCTACGAACTTCTCGATATGAGCTTGATCACCCAATCCAAATCTTAGCAGGTTTCCATCAGCAAGTTCTGTCAAATCTGGTTTATGAATTGTGACTATATAATACCCTAAATTGCGCCGTTTTTACACAAAATTTCTAGATATTTTTTATTCACCGCACACCCCTGCTAGAGAATTTTATTTTTACAACCTCTGAATACATTTAAGTCAAAGTAATATAACATAATTTCTCCGCTGTCTGTTAGCTAAATCACACATTTTTATAAAACATTAAGATAGGATAGTAGAGCGATAAGCTTTTAACGCTACTAGGGTGCTAACATTATGAATTATTTGCTAAGTTGGCCTTGTGGCTGCTGCGACGATTGGAAAGATAGTTCCGAGAGTGCTGTGGTACTAAGAAACGGGCAGCGCATTTGTCAGTCGTGCTACCAGCGCAAATACAAGAATCAGAAGCTATTCGCCAGACGCAGGCGAGCGGACATATCTGTATCGCGGCAGACAGTAACAGAGACTGTCGCTTATTAATAATGCGCGAGCCTTTGAATAAAGCCAAGTATTTCGACAAACTCGCATTAGCGGTGGGAATTAATAATCAACAAAAAAAAGAATGAATTTCGTCATCAGTCATCAGTCATCGGTCATTGGTTATCTGTCACTAATTTCATTATTTATCATCAGTCACTTGAAAAGCAGGTAACAGATTTTAACTTAAAAAACTAATGACTGACGACTAATGACTAATGACTAATAACTAAATGATAGTTCCATCAGGAATCGTGGCATTTTTCAGAACTACGATAATGCCACTGCGGATGTAAAAACCTTGGTTTTCGCGGTTGGCTTCTTCCACTCGGTCTTTATTAATTATTTGAACATTGCGGCCGATGCGAGCATTTTTATCCACAATCGCGCGGCGAATTGTAGTATCTGCACCGATACCAAGGGCGACGCCGCCGTTGTCCAAACTCGAATGCCGTTCTGCGTCGGGTTCGTAGAAGTCAGCACCCAAGACCAGGGTGTCTTGAATCGTACATCCAGCTTCAATGCGCGATCGAACTCCCAACACAGAATGGTCGATCCGGCACTCTTTGAGAATGCAGCCTTCAGCAATAATCGATTCAGTCACGTGAGTATTTAAAAGCTTAGTCGGCGGCAAGAAACGCGGGCGAGTGTAAATTGGCGCCTTTTCATCGTAGAAACTGAAAGGCGGCTGAGGCTGTTTTGTCAGAGCCAAGTTAGCATCGTAAAAAGCCTCAATGGTTCCGATATCTTCCCAATAATCGTCAAACAAATAAGCTTGAACGTTGTGGTCTTTTGCAGAATTCGGAATTATCTCTTTACCAAAATCAGTTTGGTTTGGAGATTCTTTCAGGAGTTTAATCAGAACTTCTCTTTTGAAGACGTAAATCCCCATCGAAGCAATGTAAGGACTTTCCTGAGCCTGCTGCGCTGTCAATCCCAGTGTAGTAGTATCCACCTGCATTTGTTTGAGCGCATCGCCTTTTGGCTTTTCGCTGAAAGAAACAATGCGGCCGGTGTCGTCGATTTTCATCAAACCAAAATCCGACGCCCGCTTCTCGTCCATAGGCAAAACCGAGAGGGTGATATCCGCGTTGGTTTCGCGGTGTCTCTGCACAAACTTCTGGTAGTCCATGCGATAGAGGTGATCGCCCGAAAGAATCAAGTATTCATCAACGTCCCACTGTTCTAGCAGCGAGAGATATTGGCGAACTGCATCGGCTGTCCCTTGAAACCAGTTGGGGTTTTCCTGAGTTTGCTGGGCGGCGAGCACCTCGACAAATCCCTCGGTGAAGCCGGAAAACTGGTAGGTGCGAGAGATGTGACGGTTGAGGGATGCCGAGTTGAATTGGGTGAGGACGTAGATTTTGACTATTTCCGAGTTTATGCAGTTGCTGACAGGAATATCGATGAGGCGATATTTGCCTGCGAGGGGAACTGCGGGTTTGGCTCGCAGTTTGGTTAGGGGGTAAAGGCGGGTGCCTACACCGCCACCGAGGATGATGGCTAAAACTTTTTTCAAGGAACTTTCTCCCTAGGGTCGATTAACTCTCCAAGTACAGTGTCGGATGGTGAGGGCTTCTTGACAAGGGGGGGGAGCAAGGAAGTTTTGAGTTTTGAGTTAGGAGTTGAGTCGTTTACACAAAAACCAGGTTGTTTAATCCAAATACTTCTTCAAACTCTCAATAAGAGTTAAAAAACCCGGTTGATCAGAGTTGGAGTACGTCCTGGATTGGAGTTAGGAGTTTTGAGTTGTGAGTTAAAATACCCATCAATCCATAATGGATATTTAAAAAAGTTTTGAGTTGTTAGTTAAAATACCTTTCAATAAATAAAGGCAGTTTAAGGAAAGAATAAGGTTCGGGGTTTTGGCTGTTAATAACAAGTTTTTTGGGTAAATTCCCCGTTTTCACAATTTCTCGATCGAGGCTCATGGTGCTGTTGTTCTTTTTCAAGGCAGGTCGATCGCACCACCACGGGCGCTGACACTCTGTGTGAGCCCTTCCTCACATGGTTCTGCTTGCGATCCGGTTCTTTTTGCTGGCGTTCCTGTTATTCAGAGTATGTGCGACTCCACAGCACTCAGGAAGCGTCGCCCATCGGGACGATAAATTGCTAGGTAGAGTCTGTTTTCCATCTTAGATTGACTGCAAATTTGTGTAATATTTTACAATTTGTCGATCGATCAAATGGGATAAAAGATCTATTCTCTACCAAAAGCTAGATCCGCAACAAACATCTGCTACTGTAGCCTAAGCCGTAAAATCTAGAAAAAGTGTATGCAAATTCAAACGCCGGACTGGGTTAAACACGCGGTATTCTACCAAATATTCCCCGATCGCTTCGCCAAAAGCAAACAGCCCCGCAAACGCATGCTGCAAAACTTCATGTGGGAAGAATGGCACGCAATCCCCACCCTGCAAGGCTACAAAGGCGGCGACTTGTGGGGCGTGATGGAAGAGCTAGACTACTTGGAAGACTTAGGCATTAACGCAATTTATTTCACCCCCATATTTCAGTCGGCCAGCAATCACCGCTACCACACCCACGACTACTATCAAGTCGATCCGATGTTGGGTGGCAATCCGGCTTTTAAAGAGCTTCTAGACGCCGCCCACGATCGCAATATCAAAGTTGTCCTCGACGGCGTATTCAACCACGCCAGCCGCGGCTTTTTCTTCTTCCACGACATCCTCGAAAACGGCCCGCATTCTCCTTGGGTAGATTGGTTTAAAATTGAAGGCTGGCCGCTATCTGCCTACGACGGCAATTTTCCTGCTAATTATGCCGGTTGGGATGGGAATCGAGCCCTTCCTGTATTCAATCATGACAATCCAGAAGTGCGAGAATACATCATGGAAATCGCCGAATATTGGATTAAATTCGGCGTTGATGGCTGGCGGCTGGACGTTCCTTTTGAAATTAAAACTCCGGGATTTTGGCAAGAATTTCGAGAACGAGTTAAAGCAGTTAATCCCGAAGCTTACATTGTGGGCGAAGTTTGGGAAGATGCGACAGAATGGCTCGACGGTACTCAATTTGACGGGGTGATGAATTATCTTTTTGCTGCACCGACTATTGCTTTTGCAGCGGGGGACAGGGTTGATTTAACTCAAATTGAAGGCCGTGCTTACCATCCCTATCCGCCGCTTTTTGCTAAAGAGTACGGCGACAAAATTCAGCAGGTTTTGGAAATGTACCCGTGGCCCATACAGCTAACTCAACTTAATTTGTTGGCCAGTCACGATACTGCGAGGTTGTTAACAATTGCAGGAGGCGATAAAGCTAGTGTCGAACTCGCAACTTTGCTGCTGTTAACTTTTCCCGGAGCTCCTAGCATTTACTACGGCGATGAAGTTGGTTTGCCCGGTGCTCTCGATCCCGATTCTCGCCGCGGTTTCCCCTTACAAGCTCGCTGGGAACTTGATGTTTTAGATTATCACAAGCAGTTGATAGCTTTGCGGCACAAATACGCTGCCCTCCGCACTGGTTCGTACCAAGTTCTGTTTGCTGAGGGAACGGTTTACGTTTTTGCCAGAATTTTGGGGGATGAGGAAATAGTTGTTGCTGTCAATGTCGCGACCGAAGAAGCTAATATTAGCTTTGAGCCAGCTAGTTTGAAATCTCCTCACGATAAATTGCTGTTCGGTAAAGGCGAGTTTGTTTGGAAAGGTGACGGGGAAACTCGCCTTTTAGAATTGATGCTGCCGGCGCGATCGGGATTGATTTTAGGTTCTGATAATTAGTTCAGCAATTACGTAAGTGTCACGATCCAATCGACTTGTAGGGTGCGTCAGACCGAGTTATGGAGGGATGAGCGATGGCTGGGATCTGACCCACCTTACTAAGTGTGACACTTGCGTAAGTTCTCTAGTTTAAAATGTAAGGTGCGCCCATAAGCACCCTACTAAATTTAGAGAGGCCGCAAGTTTGATTATGCTGCAACCAATGCTGGTATTAGCACCGCATCAATGATATGGATGACGCCATTGTCGGCAAGAATATTGGAAGTGAGAACTTTAGCATCATTCACTTTAAGTCCGTCAGAAGTATCAATTCCTACCACAGAACCTTCCACTGTTTCAGCAGAGCTTAACTCAAGCAAGTTCTCAGTTAGTACCTCGCCAAACAGAATGTGATAAGTCAGAATTTTCTTGAGCTTGGGTATGTCTTCCAGCCAAGACGTAATAGTGTTCGTAGGAATTTTGGCAAATGCCTCATCAGTTGGTGCTAAGACGGTGTAGGGGCCCGGACTTTGCAATAAATCTAACAAACCAGCCGCTTCAATAACAGTCACGAGGGTTTTGAAAGAGCCGGCATTGGTGGCAGTCTCGACAATATCAGCCATGATGTTTTTCAGGAGTGCAAATAGCAGAAATTGAATCAGAGGCGACAATCATTTTAGCAATTTACAAATAGCAGAAAATGGATCGGAGGGATGATGATTATTTTAGCCATTATAAGTTAATTGGGTTGCCGGCCCTGATGGCTCGGCGCGATCGACCTTGTGGGCTTATACTTGGGTCGCCTCCTCCCCCTTGCGGAAAAACTGCTTTAAAATCTCTCCGGGCTCTCTGTCCCAAGTGTCGATATGTTCGTAAATTAAGCCGTCTTTATCCAATTTATAAGTAGAGTAGCCGTTAAAAAAAATCCGAGCTTTCCAGGGAACCCGCAGTGTCCCGCGAACAGTCCAATTTGCCACAATAGTATCATGGGCTGTTTGACCTACGTCGTGCAGGTCGAAGTAAATCTCGTTAAAGAATAGCTGGCCGTGAAATCGCAGAGTCCAAAAGATAATGCGATAGTTGATTTTTCCTTTAAATTTGTTAACAGGGTCTTGAAAATAAACATCTTTTGTGTAGATGTCGTAGGAGATGTCTTTCTCAAACAGCGTCGGGAGATCCGCTTTGAGGGTGTCTACTGCTTGTTCTACCTGCATTTGATATTCGATCGCGCTCAAACTACCACCTTGTGACAGTATTAATTTATAACTTTAAATGAATAATCTCGATCGGCAGCGGGATGAGAAAAAAATCGATACTTCATCCAGCTCTAATCTTACCTCTAATTATATTGTCCGCGCCGGCCTTTCTGCTGGCCCGGACTTGCGACATCGAAACCTTGGCACAGATTTGACAGAACACCCCCACTCCTCTGATATTCTCGCAGAAATCAACAGCGGCAAGCTGTTGATGGTAGATAGCCGTCGCCGGAACGGTCTAATTTTGATTAAACGTTTCCACGCGGAGTTTGCCGGACCTGGGGCTGCGGTTGGCGGCGCTTTTGATGTTGACTCTCAGCAGGTAATTCCCGTGGGCGATTTTTGTTTGGTTTGCCCTCAATCTCCCGAAGAAATACAGAAAGCTTTTGGAATTCGGCGGCAGTGGGTGCGGTTAATGGAACAGTTAACGGCAAAGCCTACAGCTTTAGAACGCGCACAAATGGTTTTAACTCAGTTTGAACAATATTTGGATTCGGAAACGGTGGCACAAATTCCCGATGAAGCTTTGGCACTTTTAGTAGGCGTATTTCCCCAAACTATTCGGGCGGCGCGACAAGAAAATGATCAGTTATAAATTGGTGTAGATACCTTATGCTGCGATCGCGCTGCTACAAGCTCCACTCGGCATTCTGCAAAACGACTCGATAGCCATCTGGGTCTTCAAATGTAACTCCATCTTTGTCCCAGTATGGATTGTAGGAGTTTACAGGATCAAATCCACTTGCTTTCATTCGCTCAACAGCCTGCTGCCATTCTTGTTGGTTAGGAAGGTAAAAGACGATAAGATTGTCTTGAGTTGGAGCGCCACCTACAATATGTCCCCGTTGATGGATGAATTCAAAGTGGTGGCTTTCTCCTGGCATTCCAACCATTACTCCGTCAAAACCTTCATGGTTTTCAAAACGATCGAGGATTTGCAGCCCTAAACCCTCTGTGTAGAAATGAACAACTCGATCGAGGCAATCCGTTGGACGAGCAACCCGTAAAACCTTTGCTTGAAGCATATATACCTTCTCCAAAGTTATTTTGGTGTTAAGCAGAAACTGGATACCCAATATTATGAGTTGTCAAAAATTTCTCCTATTCGATCGACTGTTCGCTGATTTTCATCGGGACTGCCCACCGTAATTCGCAAACCTCCTCCAGTATGCCGAATTAAAGTACCTCGATCTTTTAGCTGCTGCATGATTTGTTTGTGTTCCTGTTCAGGAGATTCGCCATCGCCAGCTTTCACCCGCAGGTAAACGAAGTTAGCCGCACTCGGCCAAACTTGCAATTTTTGATGCTGAGTTAGCGCTGCAATTAATTTTGCTCTTTCTGACAAAATTTCGGGAATGGTTGCTAGCAATAACTGCCGCTGCGCTAGGGCTAGCTCGGCTGCCGTTTGCGAGAAACTGGGAAGGTTGTAGGGGAGACGGATTTTTTCTAAGGTGGCTGTGAGTTCGGGATGGGCGATCGCATATCCGACTCTCATTGAGGCCAGTCGAAATGCTTTGGAAAATGTGCGTAAAATAATCCAATTTGGATGCTGGTGCAATTGGTCTGCTAAAGTATTTTGGCTGAATTCAAAATAGGCTTCGTCAATTACTACTAATATCTGTTCCGGTAAACTTGACAACCATTCTATTTCATCGGTTGTCAAAGCATTGGCTGTGGGCGAATTGGGATGAACGACAAAGACGGCGCGCACGGGGGGATTTTGATTTTGGGCGATCGCCCTTTTAGCCGCCTCGATATCGATTTCAAAATTCTCCTCTTTCCGCTGAACACTGACAACGGGAATTCCGAGGGTTTGGGCGATTATTCCATACATCGAAAAGGTAGGATTCGCTACGAAAATAGAGCCGGTACCGCCTAAACAAGTAGCTATTAAAATGGAGCGAATTAGTTCGTCGGAACCGTTGCCCACAGAAATATTGTCGGCTGTAATAACGGTTTTGGGCAGTGTAACCCCCCCTAGCCCCCCCTTGTTAAGGGGGGGGACATTTAGGGATTCATTGACGTATTGGGCGATCGCCTCTTTGAGCGCTGCGTGGCCTCCATCGGGATAGCGATTTGTCTCAATTAACTGCTGGTAAGTCCAAGCTAGCTTTTTTTTTAATTCTTCTGGCAAGTCGTAGGGGCATTCGTTGGTATCAAGGCGATCTATCGCACTTTCGGAGTGCGCTGGCTCTCCTGATGTGCCGCTCGGATGGGGAGTGTATGCGGTAAGTTCGGCTAAATCTTTTCGGATAAAGGGAAGCATGGTATAGTTTACGACTTTTTATTTTAGATAATCTGCTTAGAAGCATCTGAACTTAGCATAGAGCTTGTTCTATCTCGAAAGCAAGAGGAGATGCGGGATTTAGTTTCTGTCGATCGATTGATGCGTCGGCTGTAGCCAATTGATTATTCTTAGAAAGTAACTGCTAATATGTGGAAACCCAGTATGAAAGTCAAGCCTTCCGATCTATCTAAAAATGCCGCCGCTACCCTCATAGCTTTGAGTTTGGCTGTTCTCCCTTCAGCTATGCCTGCTTCAGCTCAAACCGAATCAGCTCCGGCACAGAACAATACTGAGTCTAATGGAGTTGTTCTAGACAGAACTCCCTTTCAAGAAAGCAAGGAAGACAACAATCATTGGGGTGCTTTGGGCTTGTTGGGCATCCTCGGTTTGGCGAATCTGTTTCGCAAGGATGAACCCAAACGCTACCGCGATCCGATGGGCGAATAATTTTTTAAACTGTCATCGCACCAGCCAAAAAACCAAATCAACCGTCGTGGATTCAGAAACCGGGTTTTTTACCGAAAGACTGGATTATTGCCTTTAATCCGAGTAACAAATCCGGTTTCTTTGATATTTATGGGTATTTTGGCCACAAAGTTTGTTTATTCAATCACGCCACAAAGCAATTCCGCCCAATAAACCGCTCACATTTGGTACTATTTTAACCTGCGGCGGTAACTCAACAGCAATCTTTTTAGTATTGCCGCCGCCGATGTAAATGCGATCGCAGTTAAAGAGATTTTGCAGATAGGTGAGCGCTTTTTCCAAACGGCGATTCCATCTTTTGGAACCGACTGTATCTAATGCCGATCGCCCTAATTGCTGTTCGTAAGTTTCCCCTTTGCGAAACGGGTGATGCCCTAATTCTAGATTTGGCACCAAGATACCATCGACAAATAAGGCAGAACCGAAACCGGTCCCCAGGGTAATTACTAATTCTACCCCTGTCCCAGCAATTGCTCCCAATCCTTGAATATCGGCATCGTTAGCCACTCGCACAGGTTTCCCCAAGCGATCTTTAAGGATAGTTTCTAGGTCAAAATCTATCCAAGACGGATCTAAATTCACTGCGGTTTTTATGACGCCTAGACGCACGACTCCGGGAAAACCGACGGATACTCGGTCAAATTCTCCTTGTCCGCTGGCTAAAGAGGCGATCGCCTCTAGTACGGGTTCCGGTTTCGGTGGTTGAGGCGTTTCTAAGCGGCTGCGTTCCGTTTGGGGATCGCCTTCATTGTCCAAAACCATAACTTTGATGCCGCTTCCGCCAATATCCACGGCTAAGGTGCGAGTCGATCGATCTTGTTCAGTCATTTGATTGTTGAGACTTGCAAGTTGGTAAAATTTTAATTTTTGAATTGGCAAAACTTTTGAATCGCTTCCCAAATTTCCGCTAGGACATTTCCCAAAGAATGATCGTCTTCTAATTCGATTAATTGCACCCAGGGACGGTTAGCGGCAAAATTTCTGCTAGCTTGAATCGGTATTATTGTATCATGTTTGCCGTGAAGAATTAACGTAGGGACTGACCGAATTAATTTTTCTTCAGGGTATTGAGCCATATCTGCCACAAACTGATAATTCAGTGGCAGATAACGCTGTTCGCCGTAGTGGTAAACGGGCAAATATTTCTCCAACTGCCACTTTTCTAACTGTTGCTGTCCCAACAGCGGCAGCCAGTGGGAGATAAATTGAAAAGCCGGTGCTAGCAAAACTATTTGTTTTACTGACAATTGTCGCTGGGCCAACCAAGCCGCTGTCAGTCCTCCAAAACTCGACCCAATTATTGTAACTCCCCCTAATTGTTTTACCTTGTCGGTCGATGGGGAGGATGGGGTTTGCAGAAATTCTGTTTCTATTTGCTGTAACTGGCGGGTGAGGGTGAGACCGGAAAAATTGTTTTGATTGAGATCGGGAGTTTTTAGGTCAATTCCTAGGGACGAAAAGCAATCACGGAGATATTTTGCCTTAAGAGAATCGGGACTTGATGCAAATCCGTGTAAATAAATGTAACTAGAATGGTTTTTTAAATTCATTCAGTAATTGATATTTAACAACAAATATTAAGTATAACACCCAGAACCCCGGCTTCTTTAAGAAGTCGGGGCTCTAATAAGCCGTGAACAAAATGGCACTATTACTGTGGTTTTTGACCGTTTTGCATCCGATTTTTAGCATTTTGTCGGCGCTGCTGCATCATTTGAGCTAATTGGCTGCGCTGTTCGGCTGTGAGCACTTCTCGCATTGCGAGTGTACTTTCAAATTGAACCTCTTCCAACTGCTGCCTCAATCCGATTATTTGACGGTGTTTTTCGCGCATTTCGCTGGCATTTGCCGTGCCGGACATCATCGTTTCCAATTCTTGTCTCGCTTGGCGGATTGCTTGCATCCGCTGGGAAACTTGGTCTTTGTAGCGATCACGAACTGCTTGCATTTGCTGCTTTTGGTCAGCGCTTAAATTCAGTTTCTCGAACATCCCGCCTTCCTTGCCAGGTCGATTTGGTCGCTGATTTTGTGCAAATGTTTCCGGTTCGAGGGGATGAGGAACTGCTATTGCTGCGGCTGTACTACCGAGAGTCAGCATTAAAACTGCTAGGGCAGAAATACGACGAATTGACATGAAAATTACCTCTTTGATATTACTTATTTGTTGGCGGTTGGCTGCCAGCACCAGGGCTGACAGTCAACCAGTCTGTTTGCGAGCTATCGGTCATAGTTTCTTGGGTAGAATCATGGAGGACACCCTCCCAGTTAGTAACTAAAAATGCTTCTAACTTAGCTGTTTCCTCATCTGGCAATTGTGCAGTATTAAACGGACGGTAGCCAGACCAAAAAACTAGCAGAATAGCAGCAATTGCAGACGACAAAGCCCACTTAGAAACAGAGAATATTTTTAACCTGTTATCAGACTTTGCTGACGCAATGAATCGCGGTTTTTTGCGGTGATTTTCATGGGAAAAACTCGGCTGATTACTTTCGATTGCTGCTAGGAGTTTTCGCTCTAAATCTGGTGCAGCTTCAGGAAGATTTGGGCGATGTTGCTTCAAGAAATTAACTAACTCTTGGTCGCTGCTTGGGTGATTCATAGCTCGCTGACACCTTCTTTTTGCAAAAATTGCCGCACAGCATTTCGGGCATAAAACACGCGAGATTTGACGGTTCCTGCCGGCAGTCCCAAAATTTGAGCTACTTCTTTTTGCGGGATGTCTTCTAAGTCGTGCAGCACCAAAACGCTGCGGTGTTCAAAGCTCAATTTCTCCAATCCTCGCTGCACTAAATCTTGATAGTGCAACTGCATCAAGTCAGAGGTACGATCTGTGACAACAATCCGATCCATTTGTTCTTGATTTTTGAGTTTGGAATCAAAAGAATGCTGCTTAGCAACTGCTTGTCTTTGGTCAGAAGCCACATTCCAAGTGATTCGATAAAGCCAAGTAGAAAAGTTGTCTTGGTGCTTGAGTTTTGGCAATCCTTTCCACACTCGCAGGAATACTTCTTGCGTTAAGTCGTCAAGCAGCGAGGGCCCGCAGAGTTGGTAAAGGGTTGACCTGACTTTGTGTTGGTAGCGTTGGTAAAGGTGGCGAAAGCAGGTGCGATCGCCCTTTAAACATTCAGCAACTAAGTCCGAGTCGGAACAGTTATCTATTAAAACATTGGCTGACACAGCTAACACCTGTGAAGTCTCCCCCACCAGTTCGTTATCTGAAGTGTTTAGACAGGACGATCGCGAAAAAGGTTCAAATAATTTAAAATATTATTTTGAGCATGAATCCGCTTGGGGTGTAAAAATGCACCAATGTCAGCAACAGGCTTTCGGGCCTGTTCCACAAAAACTTAATTTTCTTGTGGGGTGGGTTCTAGCCCGCCCGTAACAGGCTTTCGGGCCTGTTTCACAAAAATTAAGTTTTCTTGTGGGCCGTAGGGTTGGCTATAGCGACCAGTCCCAAATATCGGTTCTAACTATTTACAGCATTTTTCCAATAAGTATAACTTTCTAAACCAATACTTTTTTTGTCTTCATTATAGAGTTCATCTAAACATTTGAAAAGAGCTAAAGCGTAATTTTTCAATCCCAACTCTGTCAAACTTGTGATAATCCTAGTCAGCCGCAGGTAGTTGTGATTAAATTTTTGAATCCACTCTCTTTTTCTTGACAAATATTCTGCGGATTTTGCAATTACAATTTCTGCGTTTTCCCCTTCGCGGCATTCCAACCCGTAAAATGCCAGCATGACATTGAACGAACGGAGTAAGCGATTTTTCAACTCTTCACTTGTTCTAAAAGCTTGAATTACCTCATCATTTAAAGTCGGAGCACTGGAATTAAAGCGACTCTTTTCTCTTAGGGGAAACAGCCATTGAATGTAATTGTGTACGGATTCCAGCTTCTGGTAATCCCACGACCAAATATCCTCGATCGCCCGGCCTTGTGAATCAGGCTGCTGACCGAGATAGAATGCTAAAATTGTGTTTTGTTTTGTTGAATCACTCATTAATAAGTTGTGTTGTATCTAAATTGTATTTTTGGGCTGGCGGGACGCCCACCCCACAACCAGAAAATTTAATTTTTGTGTGGAACAGGCATCATGCCTGTTTTTCAAAATAGTTTTCTTGAGTCATTTTTAACCGACTTTAGCTATTAGCCAGAGACTTAAGTCTCTGGCTACTTCGCCTTGTTTACCGTAGAGTCACAAACTCTTCCGCAGTCGATGGGTGAATGCCAATAGTCGCGTCGAAGTCTTTCTTCGTAGCTCCCATATTAACAGCGATCGCCATTCCTTGAATAATCTCGCCCGCGTCTTTCCCAACCATGTGCACGCCCAAAACTCTGTCAGTATTAGTTTCAACAACTAACTTGACAAAAGTCTTCTCGTCTGCGCCTGTCAAAGCGTGAAACATGGGCCTAAACTTGGCTGTGTAGCACTTAATTGAGTCGGGAAACTTTGCTTTAGCCTGCACTTCGCTTAAGCCGACTGTAGCTGCTTCCGGCTGCGAAAATACTGCTGAGGCAACATTTTCGTGACTGATCGATCTGGGGTTATTACCAAATTCAGTATCGGCAAAAGCGCGTCCTTCGGCGATCGCAACTGGTGTTAAATTGATGCGGTTGGTGCAATCTCCCACTGCAAAAATGTGGGGCTGACTGGTGCGGCTGTCTTTGGTAACTGCGATCGCACCTTTATCTGTTTCTACCCCCGCATTTTCTAAACCCAATTTTTCTAAATTAGGCTGACGCCCGGTAGCGCACAACAGCGCGTCTACTATTAGCGTTCCTTCGGCTGTTCCCGACAGAGTTAATTTTAAGCCTTCTGGGGTTTTCTCAATGTGGTTGATCGAGCTTTCTGCCAAAATTTCGATTCCGTGCTTAATCATTCCTTCTTGCACGTTGGTACGAATTTCTGTGTCAAATTCGTTCAAAATTAAGTCACGGCGGATGATTTGAGTTACTTGGCTTCCCAACCCGTTCATAATGCAAGCAAATTCGACGCCGATGTAGCCTCCTCCCCAAATTGCCAACCGTTTTGGCTGCTCTTTTAGTAGAAAGATTTCGCGAGAGGTAATCGCGTGTTCGATGCCGACAATTGGGACTCTTTGCGCTTCTCCGCCGACAGCAATTAAAATTTTGGCTGCGGTAAATTTTTTGTCACCAACTTCGACGGTGTGGGGGTCAATAAATTTGGCGTATCCTGAGATTAATTCGACTCCGGCTTTTTCAAGAAAGCTGATGTGCAGTTTGCTCAGCCGCCGCACTTCTGCATCTACCGTGGTGACAAGTTTTTCCCAGTCGAAACTGCTTTCTACTGGACTCCAACCGTAGCCCACCGCATCTTCATAAAGGTGCGAAAATGTTGAGGCGTACACCATGAGTTTTTTGGGGACACAGCCGCGAATTACGCAGGTTCCGCCTACTAAATCATTTTCGGCGATCGCCACTTTTGCGCCGTAGGATGCTGCTCGCTTGGAACTCGCCAATCCGCCGGAACCCGCACCTATCACAAACAAGTCGTAATCGTATGTCATAATTGTATTTACCAAAAATCCCCAACTTACCAAGTTTACGCTTAACTTTTCTTAATGATAGCTCAAAAAATTTGCCTTTGAGAACTTCTGAGCGCTACATATAGAGCTATTTCAGGGGTAAGAAAACGGGGGACGAGCCGGTCTTTGGCTATCCTATAGCCCCGAAATGCCATCTGTGATGAAAAGTTTAGCCGTATAATAGCAGGTGGCCTAACTCAACCCTACCTGCTTACTGATATTGTCAGATTTGTTAACTCTGCCCATACTTTGACTCGGTAGATTGAGCTGGCTCTGTATTCTGCTCTCTTGACCGTTTCTCATCTGGTTTTTGGATTTGCTTGAGATGAATCTCATTCACCTGAGTGATAAAGTTTTCTATTCCCATTTTTGCCATTTGTTGATGTTGGGCTTCGTCGGCATCATAGCAACGATAAGCCGGACTAACTCCCAATATAAATTTCTCCTGTTCCGCTTCTAACAATTCCACAGTCGTGTTAGCAGAAATCCAATTTTCCTGAAAAGGAAAAGAGGTAACGATACTGGCGACTATCGAGGCGACAGCGGGACAAATTACCGGCAGCCACTTGAGCAACGCTTGACTTGGTTCCAATTTGTCTACCAATACCAAAATTGGTGTGATTCCCGATAAAACAACGGTTGCCAATTGGAAAGTATAGTAAATATTTCTCGAAGTCTCTCTAGTGTTTTTATAGTCGTCAATCAACTCCTGGCAATATCGTAAAGCCTTTTCTCTCACTGGGGTTATCGGATTGTTATCCGAAACATTATTCGGGTTTAACAGATAATTATATAGTTCAGCTTTTCTTCGGATATCTAACTGATTTGCACTATTCGTAGAATTTTGAGCCAATTGCCTATTGGTCAGGAAGAGAAAAATAAAACTAGAGAGAAAAACAGCTCCTAAAATAACGATAAGTTGATTGTCTGGAAAAACTCTGGTAAGGAGGCACGCACCCACAAAAGCGGCTATGGATAAAGACTCAACAATTCTCAGGAAAGATAACATTTGTGGACTCGATGAGACTGTATTGGAAATCTCGGCCTGGTTTGTATCCGCAGCAGTAGTCATTGGTTTGTAGTCTGTTTGGCGATCGCACACAAGTTTAGCCTATTGGGGTGTCTATTCCACCCAAGCCCTGTCAACCTGGTGAAGAAGACTCTGAAACCCTTGAAAAGTTGTTGATGGCGATGTTAAAATTTCCTCCTTTAACAGGTGATTACCCATAAACTGGGTTTATTGCCGATCGCCCACGGCTAGGATGATGTAAAGCAGGGCGATCGTACCTTGACAGGGGTTGCCATAAGCACCCTACAGAGAGAGTCAATCGATTTTCGATTTTCGATTTTCGATTTTCGCATTGACCCCACGGATAAATTCGGAGGCAAGTTTATCGGATACAGGTTTTTTATTTCTGGACGCATGAATCCGGGGACTTGTATCCTGGATGCTTTCGGTCACTGCATAATAGTATAGATTTTTTGGCTCTGCTGAATTTATGTATGATTTTGCTTGTAGGGGTAATTCTAAGTCCTTACACTGTCAGCGGTGGGGCAATCACGGGGGGATTTCCCCTACAAATTTCATACCCAATTGTGCAACGCCGATTTTTTTTTCCACTCCGACTTTACCTCCAGGTCGGTGTCAAAGTATTCACTCTGACTTGAATATAGATGTTCTGTTCATTAGCATCGAAACAGCCCTCACCCCGATCGCGAAAACAGATGGGAAGTGTTAGCTTAGTAGTTAGTTGTGTCGATCGCACAGAAAAAAAATGCCTGAACTACAAACCGATACATACCAAGACCTCGACCCGCAAGTCCTCTCAAAGCCCGTTGTTGTCGGTCTGGAAGATGTAACAAAAGTTTACGGGATTGGCGACCTGGAAGTTCGCGCCTTAAACGGCGTCAGCTTGACCGTAAGACAAGGAGAATATTGCTCGATTATGGGCGCATCGGGTTCCGGCAAATCTACAGCTATGAATATTATCGGCTGTCTCGATCGACCTACGAGCGGCAGTTACTACTTAGACGGCGTAGATGTCGCCCAAATGCCCGAAGAAGAATTAGCGGGAATTCGCAATTTAAAATTAGGTTTTGTCTTCCAACAATTTCACCTGTTGCCTCAATTGACAGCCTTAGAAAATGTCATGTTACCGATGGTATATGCCGGCATTCCCGCAGCAGAAAGACGGGAACGGGGAGTAGATGCTTTAACGAAAGTAGGCCTGGAAAGTCGGCTGCAAAACAGACCGAATCAACTATCAGGAGGACAGCAGCAGCGGGTAGCCATCGCCAGGGCTATTGTCAACCGTCCCGTGTTGTTGCTGGCTGACGAACCTACAGGTGCATTGGATACAAAAACTACTCAAGAAGTAATGGATATTTTTACCGAATTCAACGAAAGCGGCATGACTGTTGTTATGGTAACGCACGAACCGGAAGTGGCGCGCCAAACTCGCCGCGTTGTCTGGTTCCGCGACGGTAAAGTTATTCACAATAATCTCAACCCCGAAGAGCTTTCACACGCTGTATTTTAGTATAATAGTCCGCGAAAAGTGAAAAGAAAATTGGGCGATTGAAATCGCTTCTAGACAAACGAAGTCCGCCTACGCGGACTGAAGAATCAAGAGGGTATCAGTCCTCAGAACGAGGACTTTAGCTATTAGACAGGGGTTTTCTACCCCTGGCGAACTAATAGACAAAACACCCGATATCTGCTTAATGAAAAGCACTGGGAAAAGCTTCCCAAACTCGATCGACAAAATCTCTAAGTTGCCGAGATGCGATCGCACCATCCTTTTTATCAGCATCCAGAGAGTGCAACTCAGTCAACAGTGAAATTACCTCAGTATCTAAAGCCGCGCGAAACAAGCTCAGCGGCCACAGCAAATCAGCACCATCTCGCAAATCGCATAAAGTGTATTCTGCCGATAAATCCTTCCCCGACGCCGATACAACTAACATCAAAGGGCGCACCCAACAAACTTGACGTGCCTCAACCACTTGGATTACCTCTGAATGCAGGCACGCATCTCCACATTCTAAACTAACAATTTGACCCGGCTTAAAGTTCAAAGCACAATTCATTAATGCTCACACTTAATACAGACATAACAAAGCAGCTAAATAAGTGCTGCATCTCTCCACAGCACCCGAAAATATTATATCATAATTCCTTCTTCCCTCTTGCCTCTTCCTTCTTCCTTCTTCCGACTGCCATCGGACTGACATCCGTTACATCCGTTAAATAATCCGTTGCCGAACTTCCTTCTGCCTGACATCCGTTACATCCGTTAAATAATCCGTTGCCGAACTTCTTCTCAACTTTCATCAAGCTTTTTAAGAGCCATTTCGAGCTCGGCTGTCAACAATCGTGCTTCTTTTTTGCCACCGCCACCATTGGCATAATCCGCCACGGAAATCGGAGAACCGATCGCAATTTTTACCTGAGCACCCCATTTAGGAATGCGCGGACGATAGCGGATACTCATCGGTACAATTTTCACGCCCAAACCCGGTTTGCTCAACTCAGCTTGCATTGCCAAACGCGCCAATCCCGGCTTAATCGGATGAACTTCCCCATCCTGAAAAATACCGCCTTCGGGAAAAATCACCAACATTTCCCTGTCGAGGAGTAGTTCCACCCCATAACGGAGACTGCCAATTGCCGGATGCTTGAGATCGACAGCAAACCCCCCCAAATGTCTGATGAACCAACCTTGCAGTCCTTTGACCTCATCAGCAGTTACCATAAACCGCAAATCGCGTCCAGTCACCTTCTGTCCAGTTGAATAGGGCATCATCAGGGCATCCCACCGGGAGCGGTGCGTAGGGGCTAAGATGACAGGCCCATCTTTCGGCAAGTGCTCCTGTCCGGTTACCTCAATCTTGCCAAAATGAAACGGTAGGACAACATAGTGACCTAGCGGATAGAGCAAGGAGGTTAACCAAGGAGAAACGCGAGAGGTATTAGATGCTACCTTGGCAGGCATTGGCTTCACTAGAGATGATTTACTGGACTCAACGGCGATCGTGGCGGTGTGGGGCATAGCAATTAAGCTGCTTTATCGAGATCTAAAGTCTAAAGTAAGGTGTTGGCCAAATCTTTAGTTTTTAGATCGGGACACTTTTGCTATTGGCCTTGTGCCGATCGAGCGATCGCGCCCGCAAGAGATAATCTCTAACAGGTAAAACCTCAACCAACCGGACAGCACTAATGCAGAGCAGTCGGCCGCCTCGAAAGCTTGAGCGGGGAATTACGGATCTATTATTCCAGTTAAAGGTCAATTTCGATTAAACATCGCCCCGAAGAAAGTAAAAAATTTTACCTGTTAATTTTTCCGGCGCGCTTCAAACCAAGAAAGCAACTGATCGCGGCAAACAGACTCCATAATACCGCCGAGCACCTCTAAGCGGTGAAACGAATGCGCGCTATCTGGAATATTAGCCGCAGTCCGAATCGTGCCAGTTTTCGGGTCATCTGCTCCGTATACCAGCAGACCAATCCGAGCTTGGACGATCGCACCAGCGCACATCGGGCAAGGTTCCAGCGTTACGTAGAGCGTGCATTGGTTAAGATGCCAGTCTTGCAAAACTTGACCAGCAGCCCGCAAAGCCAAGATTTCAGCGTGAGCAGTCGGATCGCAATCTCGCTCTCGCCGATTTTGCGCTTCGGCAATTAATTTGCCAGTACCGTCAACAATCACAGCACCAACGGGTACTTCACCAGCATCACCGGCTGCTTGGGCCAATTCCACAGCCCTAGTCATCCAGCGTTTGTGAATAAAATAAGTAGTATCACGAATAGACAACGGCTCAGCTTTACAATTCACGTCATACCTAAGTAACAGAAAAACTTAAGATCGATAAAGAAAGTTACATTACAGCTTAATCGAGAGTCTTTAATTATGGACACCACTACGATTACCACTGAAATTGTTGAGCTGTTGTGCCGCATTAGTCGGCAAAAGCTGCGTGAACAAGATATCACTCCTTTGGTAGTGTTTCTGACTGCTCTGATTTCCATCCTGCGCGGAGTGATGATTATTGACAGGACGATCGCAGTTGAAGAAGAAGAACGGCTGCAAAAGACTCTCAAAGCCTTTGCTAGCGGCGACCGCGATCGGGTAGAACTAATTCAGCGCCTTGTCAAAGGAGTATCGAAACAGCAGGTTTACTTCAACCCCACGGAATTGCTAACCCTGACAGCTTTGTTCTCAGAATCTGAAAAACTGTTGCTCATCGGTTCCGGCTACGAAATGTCAGCGGCCGACGGACACATCGACCTGCGGGAGCAAATGTACCTACAGTCGATCGCAAATCGGCTCGGCCTCGACTCCAGACACATTGCAGTCATAGACACTTTATTTACTAAAGAAGGAACCCTCGACTCACAAGCTTTTGCCGAAGTTCAAGCTTTACTCGATCCCAGCGAATTCGAGTCCCGCGATCCGGTATTTGGCAAAGCAGCAAAGCACTTGCTGAGTATTTTACTCCGCAAATAGTCCAGCGCATATAAATTTTGGAGCAGTAAAAGTCGTGAGAAGAGTTCGAGGATTTGACGCTGTTTCCAATTGAGATGCGACTGGGGCGCTCTTACCCTCAAAAACCGAGTTGTTTAACCCCTACCAAGAGCGCTGCACGGCGTATGTTCGTAAAAAACCTGGTTTCTCCCTAAATCCCGCTTTATTTTTTTTTCCAGAGTCGATCGACCCTTGTATCCCATTGAACCGAATGCCTCTAAAATCTAAAAGCGACTTGTCGCTGCCTTGATTGACTCAGCTCAATCTCAAATCTCAAATTGATTGATTATGCAAATTGAATGGCAAACCGCCAAAACCTACGAAGACATTCTCTATCACAAAAGTGGTGGCACCGCCAAAATTACCATCAATCGACCTCACAAACGGAACGCTTTCCGTCCCAAAACAGTTCTGGAACTGTGCGATGCCTTTACTGATGCCCGCGAAGACACAAAAATAGGCGTTGTCCTTTTCACCGGTGCGGGGCCTCATACAGACGGCAAATACGCCTTTTGCGCCGGCGGCGACCAAAGCGTGCGGGGTTCGGCGGGATATGTAGACGAAGGTGGCATACCCCGGTTGAACGTGCTCGACTTGCAGAAGTTGATTCGCTCTATGCCTAAAGTTGTAATTGCTTTAGTTGCAGGCTACGCAATTGGAGGGGGTCACGTTCTGCACTTAATTTGCGACTTGACGATCGCTGCTGACAATGCTATTTTCGGACAGACCGGCCCCAAAGTCGGCAGTTTCGACGGTGGTTTCGGAGCTAGCTATCTTGCCAGAGTCGTCGGCCAGAAAAAAGCCAGAGAAATTTGGTTTTTGTGTCGCCAGTACAGCGCACAGCAAGCCCTAGAAATGGGTTTAGTCAACTGCGTCGTGCCCGTCGAACAACTAGAACTAGAAGGGATTCAGTGGGCTGCGGAAATTCTCGAAAAAAGTCCGATCGCGATTCGCTGCTTGAAATCTGCTTTTAATGCTGACTGCGACGGTCAAGCCGGTTTGCAAGAACTGGCAGGAAATGCCACTTTGCTGTACTATATGACCCAGGAAGGCGCCGAAGGCAAACAAGCCTTTTTGGAAAAACGGCAACCTGATTTTAGTCAATATCCTTGGCTGCCATAGCGGGATGCAGAAATCAGTTTTTTTTATGCGCTCATATTAAAGTAAATGCTGATTTTTATGAGTTAGTAAAGCCAAATGCACCCGATCGTCCAAAATTGTGACTATTGATACCAGTTCCCAAAAAGAATGAAACTGCTTTGTCAGATCCCAACCATGATAATGATCAGTGATTTCCCAATCGAAAATCGAAAATGGTATGACCTATCCTGCTGCCGACTAACTAAACCGAAACTGCGGCAGCGGATTTTTCGGTTAATGTTGTGCCTGTAAGCTGGCAGGCATGGCGCTCGGAAAGAGTGACGGTGGCATCCTGCAGCGTCAGAGTCGATTCTTGCCACATTCCAATTTCTTCTATGTTTTCCCAAGATGACCTAAAAGGCGAAACCGCTAAAGCACAAGCTTTCCAGTGGCTTTGAACCGGGCCGCTTAGTAGAGCGCAAACACCCCCGCGTCTGCCCTCAGGGGTATAGTGACGGCAGTGACCACAAGCTGAAGTTAAAGGTGAAGTTAATGAGGTTTGCATAAAAGTTCTTAGGGAAATCATTTTCATCTCTAATTCTCCTTTGTAGAGCTAGCAGGTTTTAGAGCATCCCAACCTTTATGCTGTCTGGTTTGTAGCGATCCCCGAAGTATAATTAAATTTTATAATTTATTTATAATCTCGTTATATATAGAAACAATTAGCTCGGTAGTTGCTCATTGTATAGGTAAAAACATAGGTTAAAAGTTTATAAAGGCGTTAGGGATCAAGAAAAAGTACAAATACCCAAGGAGTATGAAAGGTCACAAATAAGCGGTAGCTCAGGATACAAAAAGTGGCTGAGAGTGTCGGTAAGCAGCCTCCGGGAAACAGCAACAATTAAGTTTTTAAATGAAAATGAAAAATAGCTGCCGACGATCGACAGCAGGCGATCGGGCCCCTGTTGCATTGACGCCAAAAGTAGCTAATCATAAAATAGGCAAGTTTTCAAGCTTCTTGTTTATATCTACAATCAAAACATTAAAATTAATTCAGAGGCGGTAGGAGTTTTGCTAATGAGTAAGCGTTCTTCGGTTGAATCCCCAAATCATCAATCCTCTTCAACCCCAATCAACCCTGCTTTGCAAGCAGTCCTGGGGAGTCTAGATGTAAATCTAGAAGCAGAACTGACAACATACAGAAGGCACAGGAGGCGCGCCGAACAGTGGGTGTCGCCCTCAGTTCGTACCGGCAAGCAAACAGCCACAACCGAGCAACAGCTAGCCCAAAATTTGGCGCCAGAGACTGCGGAGGAAACCCAGCAGCCGCTATCGCTGCCCCTATCCCTTGCCGGCACTCAGGGCGATGCCCCGCTAGCAACTACCAGGGGTGGCACAAAATTATCTAGCAGTGCCTTCGCACCCAACAATTATCTCGAATCCAGCGAAAAACTCATCGAAAGTTTGGACGAGTCAAAAGCTGAGCCTACGGTAGAACGCAGTTTAGCTGCCAGTTTGTTAACTCCCTTGGGACTGAGTTCGATGCTGCTGTTTTTGCTGTCATGCACAGCTTTGGGCTACGCCGTCATGTACCCGTCAAATCTAGTTAAGATGGCCGGCTTGAACCGTTTGCTCCGCACCTCACCCTCTCCCAGCGACAGTCCCGCCTCTAATTCCACCTCAGATACCAGCACCAAGGAACTGCCGAAAGCTCCAAATCTGGTATCCAAGGAATTTGTAGAGCTAGATTTGAGCACTCTCAGCAATGTCCAGCCGACAGTCAGCCCGATTCCTTCCCCGTCACCAAAAGCATCAATCCCGCCAACTCCGCCAGCGCCTCCGGGCCCCAGCGGGGCTGTGCCGATTCCTACAGAAGACGGCAACCCGGCCAGAGGCAGGGAACAAGGACTCAACAATCTGAGTACAGCTTTGCTTCCCACTCCCAGCCCCAGCGCCGCCCAGCCAGTGCCGACACTGCCGACACTGCCTCCAACACCCTCCCCAGCCCAGCCTGCCGCCGCATCCCCGGCGACCGCATCCCCAGCAGCCGCATCCCCAGCAGCCGCATCCCCAGCAGCCGCATCCCCGCTGGGAAGGCCTGCACGGGCCGCCGACGGTTTCTATTACGTTGTCACCGATTACACCGACGAAAAATCGCTGCAGCAAGCCAGAACCGCTGTTCCCGATGCCTACGTGCGAAACTTCTCAAAGGGTGTCAAGATCCAAATGGGGGCTTTGAACGATCCTGCCTCAGCAGAACGTTTGGTGAAAGAACTCCAAGAAAAAGGGGTGAAGCCACAATACTATCAACCATAAATTAGGTAAAGGGTGAAAAACTTTAACTAAATTGTTAGACAAAGCTAGACAATGATGAATGTTTTGTCTAACACAAAATTGGTTTTGTAATTGTCAATTCCCAGTCCTAAATCTAAAATTTAATAAAATCGGGAGACGGGCAAAATGGGATTATTCGATCGCCTATGGCGAGTGATTCGAGCCAATATTAACAGTTTAGTCGGGGCGGCCGAAGACCCAGAAAAAATTCTGGAACAGGCTGTAATGGATATGCAGGAAGATTTAGTGCAGCTTAGACAAGCTGTGGCAGGAGCGATTGCAGCTCAAAAACGCACTGAACGCCAGTGTTCCCAAGCTGAGTCTACAGCAGCAGAATGGCATCAGCGGGCGCAGCTAGCTTTGCAAAAAGGCGAGGAAAGTTTGGCGCGGGAAGCTCTGACGCGCAAGAAATCTTATCAAGAAACGGCAACGGCGATGAAAGCCAGTCTGGGACAACAGAACGCTGTTGTGACTAAACTTAAAGAAAATATGCGGACTCTCGAAAGTAAAATTTCCGAGGCAAAATCTAAAAAAGATATGTACATTGCCCGAGCTCGATCGGCCGCATCGTCGGAAAGGCTGCAAGAAATGATGGGCAATCTCAGTACCGGCAGCGCTTTGAGCGCCTTTGAACGGATGGAAGAGAAAGTCATGCAGCTAGAAGCTCGCTCCGAAGCAATCGCGGAACTCGGAACTAACGATTTAGAAAAGAAGTTTCTCTCTCTCGAAGGTGCCGACGATGTGGATACCGAGTTGGCGGCGATGAAAGCACAAATGCTTCCGGGCAACAATACACCCAAATTGCCGTCGGGCGAGCCGCCCGCATCCTGAACCCCAGGCAATAGAAGAAGAGTCGGGACGAGCAAAAACTTCTCAACAGCCTAGCTAGAGATGGCTCGAAGCCTGTTGGGGAATTCCCGGATCGAAGTTAAACTCAATAGATATGTGCATGAATAAGCTTGCCTGCATCACATTACTCGATCGCTTTAAACTGGATTTATCTGTCTGCAAAAATTGCCAAAAACTAAATCGCACTAAAAATCTGACAAGAGTGAATTTCACAACTGCGGGCTAGGGCTATCAAGCCTGCTTTCCGCCTACTTCGTACACCTCACCCAGGAAAAATAGCATTATGGGATTATTTGACCGTATTAGCCGAGTCGTCAAAGCCAATCTTAACGATCTGGTCAACAAAGCTGAAGACCCGGAAAAGATTTTAGAACAGTCCGTTACGGATATGCAGGAAGACTTGGTGCAGTTGCGTCAGGCAGTTGCCAGCGCGATCGCCACTCAAAAGCGTACCCAGACTCAGTACAATCAAGCTGAATCTCAGTCTAACCAGTGGCAGCAGCGCGCTCAGCTAGCCCTGCAAAAAGGAGACGAGACTTTGGCGAGGGAAGCGCTAGTTCGCAAAAAGTCTCACGCTGAAACGGCGGCTACGCTGAAAGCCAGCCTGGATCAGCAATCGGCTCAGGTGGAAAGTCTCAAGCGTAACTTGATCGGTTTGGAGAGCAAAATTTCCGAAGCTAAGACTAAGAAGGATATGCTCAAAGCGAGGATATCCGCTGCTAAAGCTCAGGAACAGCTCAACAATACCATTGGCACCTTGAATACTGGCAGTTCAATGGCGGCTTTCGATCGCATGGAAGAAAAAGTTTTGCAGATTGAAGCTCGCGCGGGGGCTTCGGCAGAATTGGCCGCCGGCGGCAGCAATTTAGAGGAACAGTTCCGCTTGCTCGAAAGCGGCGGCGATGTTGACGACGAGTTGGCTCAGATGAAAGCTCAACTGACCGGGGGTTCTGTGTCTCAAGGTCAATTGCCGGCAGCGGGTAAAACGGCAGCAGCTAGTAGCTCGGAGTCGAGCCCGGTGATTGACGCTGAGTTGGAAGAATTGCGATCGCAGCTCAATAAAATGTAGTAATCTGTATCAAAATTTACCTATTTCTCAGATCGCAGGTTTGATAGAATGCTCCGCCGACCTACAGGGCTAGCTTGGGAGGTCGGAGTTTTTTTCAGCAATTGTCTAACACACAAAACCTATGTTTTGTCAACTATCTTTATATTGACTTAAGGAATTAAGTGTTTAAAAAGTGAGAGAGTAATTTTATTCCTTGCAAGATGGCTAGCTTGGGAGGTCAGAGTTTTTTTCAGTAATTATTTAGTACATAAAATAAGAGTGCTGTCAACTATCTTTATATTGACTTAAGGAATTAACTCTGTCAAAAGTGATAGAGTAATTTTATTCCTTGCAATTGCGCCGGCCGCGCCCGATCGTAAGTGTAAATAACTATCAAATATGGCTAATCTGTCATGCCCGTGCAATTTTCGAGAGGCTTTTGTAAAATCAAGTTTTTCAAGGCATTAGCACTTGGTTTTTCAATTGCAGCTATTTGCCCCGCACTGCTATCAGCTTTAAGTGTGGGTGAGTCGATGGTTGGTACCGACTCAGGGGTGCAAGCGCCAATTTTGCATGATAATTTACCGCCTCAATTCAAACTAAATCAAGAAACAGCAGACGATCGCGATCGGCTTCGTGATTTATACTCTGGTTCAGAATTAAATAGAGGCAGTAAAGAGCTAGAAAATAGCATCCCGGAATTCGATCAATCGACCCAAAGTGAGGCTCCAGAAACTCTCCCTCAATTGCCGAACCGAGGAGAAAACAGACACGAATTTCCGATTCCCAACCCGCGGCTGTCAAATTCGGCTCCCCTCCCATAACCCGCGCGGCCAGCACCCTTGCTTTCAGGCGAACAGCTTTTGCCGCCTGCTGTTCCCGCGTCGGCACAGCCAGCAGAATTGCTAACATTGCCGGTACGATCAAAGTCGATCGATGGGAAGTAGTTGGCAGTTGATTTACCGCGAGCCGATCGTGCAAAATCCGAGAAGAGAAATCGCGATCGGTATTGGTACTCGCAGTCGAGAAAGCGATACATCTTTGCTGGGAAAGGATTTTCCACTATCGTCGGCAGCAGATAATCGGGGAAGAAATCGGGTTGCGGTGCTGAGGCTGTTTCAGGATTTTACTTAAAGGGGAGAGAGAGATGTCTTGGTGGCGCGATCGCAGTTCTGTTAGGGAGTTGCAGCATTTGGCGCTACGGTGAGCAGCAGCCCTGACAGTTGATTTTTGACCTCGTGGTCAATAGCAGTACGTGCGGTTTTTGGCTGCTGAGAGGCTGCTGGTGGTACGATCGGATGGGGAATTGGCTGGGGCAGGGGCAGAGCTTTTGGCGATCGAACAATTCGCTAGAGGGGGCTCAGATATCTTGCGGGGTTACTGTCAGGATGCAATGCTTACCCCTAGCGGGATTTTTGATTCAGCCGATTTGCGGTATCCGATGCCAGCGCACCCGCGACAAGCAAGGAGTTTTGCAGGTGACGCCATTTGTGGATTTTGGCAATGTTTGGAATCCCAGGGAAAGCGCGGTTTTGGAAGCTAATACTTTACTGTCAGCGGGATTGCGGTTGCGGTAACTGTACGGCGAAAGGTGGAATGCTCGCGGAGGCTGGGGAATTCCTTTGATTGATATTAAGTCGAGCAACAGGAGTTTACAAGAGCGTGGGCTGTATTTTTCTGTATAATTCAAACCTTTTTAGGAAAGCAGTCGTTTTGCCCTTGGCGGAACTGAGCAATTCCGCTATATAGTAATAAGTATCATTTGGCACTCATCGTTAGGTGCCAAGAGTGCATTTTACTGATAATCTTTAAATTAAACTATGTCTAAGGTGCGGTTGCTGCTTTTAAGTTCTTTTGCTGCCGGTTTTGGGCTTTGCTCAATCATTTTGGCGATGTTTACGATGACTTCCCGACTGTCGTTTACGTCTTTTTTTACCTTTGTTTTAACTTTGGTGTTTTTTGGCATTAATCTGATTTTTGCTTTGCATTATTATACATCTATTACCAAGCAATTGAGTGTTAAAAATAAAAGGAAAGCGAGAATTTAGCGGTTGTGAAGCAGAATTGGAAAAAGGCATGGAGAGTTCTTTAGGGAATTTGAATGGAATTCAGAAAACGCCTCTGGGTTAGGAAAACTATCTAGCTCTAAGCCATAATTATTTAAGGTCTAATTATTTACGAGGTGCGATCGTGGTTATTGCTTCAACCAACCCGCCAAATCTTCCCGATGCGACAAAGACTCGCTTTACTCCAGATGAATACCGGGCGATCGAGGAAACAGCCGAAGAACGTCACGAATACTTTAACGGAGAGATTATCGCTATGCCAGTAGGTTCAGAAGTCCACAGCGCGATCGCCTGTAACCTGTTAATTTACTTGGGACTTTTGCTCAGAGACACCGAGGATCGAGAGCTTTGTGTTGAAGGTCTAATTGAGATTGTGCTTAATATTAATGCCTATATGGGTGTGAATCGGCTTTTCATCCCATGAGGGGGGGGTCGAGATTGTTGAAGACGTGCGATCGCAATTTGATGGTCAATAAATTTAGTGTTTAAAAAGTGATACCCACGTTAAAAGAATTAAAAACTATTTCTCTTGCAACTCTTCTGGTATTAGGCATAGCTAAACTGGGTTCTACTGCACCTCTCCCTAGTCCTAATAATCAAGGGGATTATACGGGAAGATATTATCATACTTATTGGGAAGTAGTAGACCCAGATCCAAAGGGGTTAAATTGTCGTATGAATTCTTCTTTTGAAGAATTTATGCGTGTTAACAACCCCACTCCATTTGATGTTTTTAATTGGTCTGTAGTTGGTGTTTTAAAACAGGGACAGCGTTTTGAAAGCTTTCCTGGTAATGCTGGTGTTACTTTCCGTGATACCAGGGCTTTACCTTGGCTTTTTGTAGGAAAAACCTACACTGCTGGTGCGGCGCAAGGTTGTTTTATTCGCGCTAATAGTCAATTTGTCAAACCAATACAGATGTCATCGACTCGCGTACAACCCCAAGCGAGTCAACCGCTTACAAGTTCCACAGCGCTGCCGGTGAAGCTTGGTTTTGACGAAGGATTTGGATCGATTGTAGTACCAGAAAGCGATACCACAGCATCGGCGTATGGAGGACGGTTAAGGCAATATGACGTTCACATTGCCAAAATGTTTGAAGTCACCCACTTTATGTGTCAACAAGAAAATTTAACACCCGGTATTACTTGGAATTACGAGGCTGGGGGTGGCACGATTAATATGGGAAGTTTTGTAATAACCTGCCGACTTGCTAATCAAATAGCTAGTGCCTATGGTTTAGGTAAGTCGGAACCTACGAATGTGACTTTTTCGGCTGGTGAAGTCGGTCGCCCCGCTGTCAGAAGTTTCAACATTCCCATCCTAGATATTACAGGTGATAAATTACTACGCTGGGTGAGTTTTGTGCAGGGATTTCAGCCAGTGAGGAGGTAGGGCGAACACAGATCATATGCTCTACTGTAAACAAAAAGCGCCCATATTACTAGGAGCGCTATTGGTCAATCAAAAGCTAAAACTTAGCCATTGATAGAAGGAGCAACCATTGCTACAGGAGTTGTTTCGCCAGCAACCAAATCAAGCGGGAAGTTGTGAACATTGTGTTCGTGCATCATTTCCATACCCAAGTTAGCGCGGTTAATCACATCAGCCCAAGTATTGATCACACGACCTTGCGAGTCGATAATGGATTGGTTGAAGTTGAAGTTGCTAGTACAGCTCGGCGTAAGTAGACAGACTATATTTGTGGTAGAATAACATAGTTAGTTTAGACCAGTTTCGGTAGGTGATAAAGGAGTCATATATGGCATTATTAATGCCTAAAACATTAAAATTAAGCGATGGCGAGCGTCATCAACTTAACCAGTTGAGCAAGAGACACAACACGCCGCAACAGATCGTGCTACGAGCCAAAATCATTCTGATGGCATCGGATGGTCAAAACCATCGTGGAATAGCCCGAAGCCTAGAGATTAACCGGCAGATGGCTAGTTTATGGCGAAACCGATGGTTGGAGAGCGAGGGAAAAGACTTATCGATTTTGCAAAGATTACAAGATCGAGAGCGTGTTGGTGCACCAGTAAAATTTAGCATGGAACAAGTAACCGAGTTATTTGCACTCGCCTGTTCCTCACCGTCCGATTATGGACGACCAATAAGTCACTGGACAGCTAGAGAACTGGCGGAGGAAATAATGAAACAAGGCATTATTGAAAGTATATCAGTCCGCCATGTTGGCAGATTATTAGAAGAAGCAGAAATTAAACCACACGCCTCGCGCTACTGGTTAACCCCC
>NZ_JAUBOS010000045.1:0-47662 GCF_036700365.1 Microcoleus sp. w2-18bC1 | reverse complement strand
AATCTTACACATGCTCAGCGCTGTCAGGAGCCAAAGTCTTTTGATGTAAGGGTTTTAGGCTTTTTCAGCAAGCCCTAATTATGCCCGCACCAACTCCAACCGATATCGGTACAAAGCCACAGGATGCCCCCCAGCCACAAAATAATCCGGGTCTTGTGGCGACAAATAAATCGCTGTCACCTGATCCGCCTCAATTCTTTTACTCGCAGAATCGCCATTTTTCCCACCTCCAACAACTTGATAAGCAGTTGTAGTTTCCACCTCGTTTAAATAAATATCAGACTCTCCCCGAAAAATCTGCTGAGAAATCTCTGTAGACACAAACTCGCGAGGATTCGGCGTCTCAGTTCCCCGACTGGTAACAATCGAAATTAATTGGCGTTCCCCTTTCAAAACAGTAATTTGGCGGTTGGAATTGGTCGGATCGACTTTCACTGAAAGTACGCCACGATCGCCTAAATAAGCCTTGGCAATATTCAAACCGTTAAAATTGCGATCGGCTACAATCTTTTGAGCCTTTTTAAATGTTAAATTAGAAATTAACCCAAGATTTTTTTTAGGTTGAAATCGCACTTTAAATAATATCGGCTGCTGCAAATACTGGCGGTTGCTTTCAAACCCTGGCGTGACAATATTTGGCGCTAAAGGAGAGGCTAAATCTACCAAAGTGCTAGCAACATTCCAATTCCCCGCCATCCAGTCTGGATATACCAAATCTCCCTTAGCTACAGCGATAGAAGGCTTGCTTTCCCAATCGGGAAAACTTGATATGCGATCGCCCAAAACCCCCGCTCTCGCACCGCCACCCCACAGCAGTACCGCCAAAACCAGACAAAAACCCCAAATTACCTTCATACCCAATTACATTCAAACAACTAACTTTCTGTCTCTCTTTCTCTTCTTTATCTCTTCTCTGCGTTCTCTGCGCCCTCTGCGGTTCATTAATTCAACAATTAGACAACAAATCACTTAAACATCTTACTTTATACCATTTTCATAAACAGGCAAGATGCCTGTTGCACAAAAATATATGTTCTGCTTTTGGGGAGTAGAGGTTGGGCATCCTGCCCGCCCCCTATATGCAATTTAAAGGTGAAAAAACCTATGTTTTAAAGCGCCTCAACAGGTGCGGGTTCCCAAACCTCCCCGTATTTTTCCTTCAATTCGTGCCAATTTTCCACCTGTCCTGGTTCGTATTCACCCGGCTTTCCCCACTGCAAAAACGCGCTCAAAGCAGCCTCATTTTGTTCGTCGATAAAACGGATTGCATAAGTAGTGAAATTCCCTCTTTTCGCCTCACCCGTTTCAAACTTCACCTGTTTTATTTTATCCATATTTAGGTGGAACTCAAATATTTCGGCGTGCATATTGGCATACTTTCCCTTCGGCAACTCCGCATAAAACAGCTTGTGAATTGAACCGCGCACTTCCAGCACCGCCGCGCTGCTAGTCACGATTAAACGCAGCGTTCCCAATTGTTCGCAAGCTTCCAAGAACTCTTTCAGGTTAGGCATAATTTAATTTTGGAATTGGGTATTGGGTATTTGGAATTGGGCATTGGGCATTGGGCATTGGGCATGGGACATTGGGCATTGATTATTGGTAATTAAAAACAACAATAACTAACAACCAATGACTACTGACTACTGACTACTGACTACTGACTACTGACTACTGACTACTGACTAATGACTAATGACTATGTTTCGTGCAGTTCGTAAGCAGCGACAATCCGCTGCACTAGAGGATGTCGCACTACATCCGCCTGAGAGAATTCGCAGAAAGCAATGCCCTCAACGTTGCGTAGAATGTTTTGGGCGACTGACAATCCCGACTGTTGGTTTGGCGGCAAATCTGTTTGAGTGATATCCCCCGTTACTACCATTCTCGATCGAAAGCCCAGACGAGTCAACACCATTTTCATCTGAGCCGGCGTCGTATTTTGAGCTTCGTCCAAAATTACGAAAGCATTGCTGAGAGTACGCCCCCGCATATAAGCTAAAGGAGCTACTTCGATCAAGCCTCTTTCCATTAAATCAGCCATTTTTTCAGGGTCGATCATTTCTTGCAGGGCGTCGTAAAGCGGGCGCAAATATGGATCGACTTTTTGCTGCAAATCTCCCGGCAAAAACCCTAATTTTTCGCCAGCTTCCACGGCTGGTCTTGTTAAAATTAGCCGTTCGTACTGCTTGCTCAACAGGGCTTGCACGGCGAAAATAGCCGCTAGAAATGTTTTGCCAGTACCAGCGGGGCCAATGCAAAATGTCAGGTCGTGCGTGCGTACTGCTTGGACGTATTGCCGCTGCTTGAAGGTTTTGGCTCTAATTTCTTCGCCGCGGCGGGTTCTGGCGAGAACGTCTCGCTGCAAGTCTTGTAAATCGCCTTGGCGGTTGGTATCCAAAGCTTGGCGCGCCGTCTGGATTTCAACTCCGGTAATATTTTTGCCGGATTTCCAATAGTCGGAGAGCGATCGCACTAATTTATGACACAATTCTACTTGACTTTTTGTGCCGGAAATCAGCAGTTCTTGCCCTCGCATTACCACGTTAGCACCGGTTTGCTTAGAGATCATTTTCAGGTTTTCTTCTTGATGACCGGCCAGCGACATTGCGCTTTGGGTGCTCGGTAACTCTATTATTAGTTTTTCATTCATGCCAACATAAGCTCCTCCAAATAAGCAATTAATAGTTAACAACTAAACGTTCAACCTGTCACTATTTGCGAACAAAAAGACGCCAGTTACTAGGTTTTACCTAGTATCTAAGGCGTCTTTTAGATTTAGCTCCCAAATGAGTTTGGTGCTTGAGGCACAAATCAAATCTCCCTTCTATTAAGTCAGGCAATTTTAGATTTTAGATGGGAAATTTTAGATTTTAGATTAACCTGATGCCGCTGACATTTGAAATTTTAAATTTTACATTTGTTTCCGATCGCAAAATCGGCAATTTCAAACCAAACGGGGCTTGTAATACAAAGTCTACAACAGGCAATCTAAAATCTAAAATTCTTTCTGGGTTCTGCAGTTAGCTAATAACCGGGAGTATTTCTGCTCGTTCTAAACGTAGGTGTGTTAGTACGGCGAGGTTGTTCTCTCGGAGTTCTGCTAGCTAAGGGACTCGGCGACGGAGGTGGCGTCCGGGGTCGGAAGTCGCCTCGCGGCTCCCGCGAGCCACGATCTGGCCGATCGCGATCTGGGCGGTCGCGATCCGGGCGATCGCGATCGCCCCTGGGCGGGCCAGATCCGCGATCACCCGCTTCACCATCGTATATATCTAAGTAGAGCGACTGACCCGCCGTCTGCGCCACCGCTTCGAGCGTAGTTCTAATCGCCTGAATATTGCGTCCGCCCCTACCGTAAACCCGGCCTTTGTCGGGATCTTCAAAAGCCAGCCTAACCCAGACCCGCGATTGGCGCGGGTGCAGTTCGCAATCAACCCGCAAAGAGCCTGGGGTCTCTAAAAAAGGCCCAATTAAAAACTTAACCAGTCCAGCATAGTTGGGACTAGCTGACTGTTGCTGTGCTGGATTCAACGTTGGCTCCGGCTCCGACTTGTTCAAATACATGGGCTTTTCTCAGGATGTCACGCACAGTGTCAGTTGGCTGAGCGCCGTCTTGCAGGCGCTTGACAATCGCTGGAACATCCAGCCTGGTTTCGTTATTTCTGGGGTTGTAATAGCCGAGCTCTTCTAAGGGACGGCCGTCGCGGCGGGTAGAACTGTTCATCGCTACAATCCGGTAGCTTGTCTCGCGTTTTTTCCCGTATCTCTTCAATCGCAGTTTGATCATCTTCTTGCACAATAGTCTTGTTTCAATTCTAAGCTATTTTGTCAGTGCTCCTTCCCCGAACCCCAACTCAACCCCTATTTCTTAACCTCCGACCAAAATATCGCTACGATTTGCTGCCCCTAAGGCAGGTCTGGCGCCGTCAATGTGCGGTGTAATTGCTACTGGCAAAATCGATACAGTTCCCCACTGCTGCACCAATTTTTGCAAAAATATATCTTGCTGTGCTCTCAAAGAGTCCCAATCGGTGCCGCGATTAATAATTGCAAACCACACTAAACCCCGATCGCGCGTGGGTATGGCTCCAGCCAAAGCAATCACCGTGTCCAAAGTACCAGTTTTCACCACAGCCGATCGCGGAATGTGTCGGTGTTCCAAAGTTCCTCGATCGCGCCCGGACACCGGAAACAAGTCAGCAATCGTCAGCCCAGTCGTCTGAAGGTTGCGCCCGATCGCCTGCATCATCCCACAAGCCGCCCTCGGAGACATCCGATTTTCCACTCCCAATCCCGAACCGTTAACTAATTGAAGTTCCTCCTCCGGCACCCCCGCAGCCCAAGTCGCTTGCTGCTGCACTATTTTTGCCCCGCCCAAATCGTCTGCCAGCATCTGAGCTATTTCATTATCACTGTGGACGTTCATCTGCTTGAGAATTTCGGCTAAAGGGAGCGATCGGCGCTTCAGCAGCAAACGCCCCGAAGTCACAAATTTCTCAGCAATGACGCTGCCGGCCACCGTTACTTGCGGCTTTCTAGTTCCCGGAGCCATCTTAGAATACATTGCCACCACGTCCGCAGGCCAATTGCTACCCTCAAGAGCTTGCCGCAGTATCTCCCCCGCGGCCAAAGGATCGGACTGATAATTCATGCGAAAATTGCCTGTCACCACCAAATTCCCTGCCACACGATTGATACCCATTTGATTGAGAGCATTGCCAACGGCGATCGCCTCCTCCCACACAAACAGCGGATCGCCCCCGCCGCTGACCACCAAATCTCCCTGCAACACCCCATTCCTAATCGGCCCAGTTCCCCGGAACCGCGTTTCAAACTGATAATCAGGGCCCCAAGTCTCCAGCGACGCCAGAGAAGTTGCAATCTTAGTCAGCGAAGCCCCAGGCATCAGCGTCTTCCCCTGCTGACTTACCAGTGGCACCATTCCCGCTTGCACCCAAATTCCCTGATTTCCATCAATCAGGTTTTTGTCTTTCAACTCTTTTAAATATTCCCGCACTGTCGCTTCTGCAGGCAAGTCTGGATTTGCCGCATTTATTCGCCCAAAAGCCAAATCTTCGGCCACCACTAACCCGGGTATCCCTCCCCGCCAAGCCAGCACTGACGCAGCATTAGGCGCGGCAGTGCCTACCCCAGCCATGTCCAGCCACAGAGACATCATCCCTGAGCTAAATAAATCCAGCATTTTTTACTCCTAAAGTCAATCGATTTGAGATTTGAGATTAAAGAATTGAAGAAAGCGCTCCCACTGATAAATCCGGGGGCAAGTGATGAGGATGGGGAGCTTTTTTCTTGCTCCACGGATGAATCCGGCGTTCCCGGACTAAAGTGCTTGCGGTCATGTAAACTATTTCATTGATTTTTTCAATATGCCGTCAAAAATAGTAAAGTAGTGACAAAACAAGTTCTATCAGAGTAGTCGGAAATAAGAATTGTCCGATCGCCCTAGCGAGCGGATTTTAGTTCTTTATTCAGACTTATGGATTCACGCTCCTGACTTCCTGGTAGAATTTTTAGTGTTTCTCAAACATTGGTCAATGGGATCGACACGCGCAAGAATTGCAATAGACGCTATGGGTGGGGATCATGCCCCCGCCGAGGTTGTAGCTGGAGCGCTTAAGGCACAAGAAGAATTAGGCGTAGAGATTTTGCTCGTGGGCGACCCGCAGCAAATAGAAGACTCGCTCCGGCAACAAGACGCGCTCGGCCGCGTCTGTACAGGTCAGCTAGAAATCGTTCCTTCTGAAGGAGCGGTGGAAATGCACGAAGAACCTTTGAGTGCCCTCAAACGCAAGCCCAACGCTTCGATTAACGTAGCGATGAACTTGGTAAAGCAGCAGCAAGCTGATGCTGTGGTGTCCGCCGGTCACTCCGGCGCGGCAATGGCTGCTGCCCTGCTCAGGTTGGGCCGGCTCCCCGGAATCGATCGCCCTGCGATCGGTGCGGTTTTGCCGACAATGATACCGGGCAGCTCTGTACTCATTCTCGATGTTGGCGCTAACGTGGACTGCCGCCCCAAATTTTTGGAGCAGTTCGCTCTTATGGGAACTATTTACAGCCAGTGCGTGCTGGGCGTCGCCGAACCTAAAATCGGCCTGCTCAACATTGGCGAAGAACCTTCTAAAGGCAACGACGCCGCAGTGCGAACTCACCAGTTATTGGTGGACAACCCGAACATTCCTTTTGTGGGCAATGCCGAAGGCCGCGACGTGCTGTCGGGGAAATTCGACGTGATTGTCTGCGACGGGTTTGTAGGCAACGTGTTGTTGAAGTTTGCCGAAGCTGTGGGCGAAGTCGTAGTCCAGGTGCTTAAGGAAGAGTTGGTCAAAGGACTCCAACATCAAATGAACGACCCTATGCTGCAAAAAAGCTTGCAAGGATTCAAGCAGCGGGTAGACCACGTTGAACACGGCGGCGGTTTGCTATTGGGCGTTGCTGGAGTTTGCATTATCAGCCACGGTTCGTCTCAAGCTGGCTCGATTTTTAATGCCATTCGTTTGGCGAAGGAGGCTATTGACAACCAAGTGCTGGAGCGAATTCGATCGTCCAATAACCAAAGCGCTCTGGAACAAGAAGCTGTGAATTAGAGGCAGTAAGTAGGAATTAAAAATTAAAAATGTAAAATTAAAAATGTCAGCTTAAACCAACTGTTTTGCTTAAAAAAAGTAATTTCAGAAGTTTAAAAAATAATTTTAATTGGGAGTTTTTAATTTTTAATTTCTAGATGGATCGCTCATAAATGGAGAGGAATGTTGCAGCAATCAGGGTTCGGCATTGCCGTCACAGGTAGCGGTTCTTGTACACCGCAGGTTTCGCTGGATAATAACGGTTTGAGTCAGATAGTAGAAACTTCTGACGAGTGGATTGGCGCGCGGACGGGCATTCGTTCCCGCAGGCTGGCGGACGATCGCACTTCTTTGTGCGATTTAGCCACAGAGGCATCTCAAAAGGCGATCGCCATGGCAGAAATTTCGCCGACAGATATCGATTTAATTATTTTGGCGACTTCGAGTCCTGACGATTTGTTTGGCACTGCCAGTAAAATTCAATATCAATTGGGCGCGACAAAAGCTGTGGCTTTTGATTTAACAGCAGCTTGTTCGGGCTTTATTTTTGGTTTAGTGACAGCCTCGCAGTTCATTCGGACAGGGGTTTATCAAAATGTTTTGCTGATCGGAGCAGATATTTTATCTCGCTGGGTGAATTGGTCGGATCGGGGTACTTGCATTCTATTTGGAGACGGTGCAGGTGCGGTGGTATTGCAAGCTTCAGAAGTCGATTCCTTTTTGGGATTTGAAATTCGCAGCGACGGCACACAAAATTCGTCTCTCAATTTGGCTTACAAAGCCGAGTCAAAAGAATTAATTGAGGGCGTCAGCGTCGGAGTTGGCGGATTTGAACCCATCACAATGAATGGTCAAGAAATCTATCGCTTTGCCGTGAGAAAAGTGCCGGAAGTCATAGAAAAAGCTATGTTTCGGGCCAATATCAGCGTCGCCGAAATTGACTGGCTGTTGTTGCACCAAGCCAATCAGCGGATTCTTGATGCAGTTGCCCAAAGGCTAAAGATTCCCCCCGAAAAAGTAATCAGCAATTTGGCGAATTACGGCAATACCTCAGCCGCTTCAATTCCCCTTGCCTTAGACGAAGCCGTGCGTCTGGGTAAAGTTAAAGCGGGCGATACTATTGCTGCTGCTGGTTTCGGTGCAGGTTTGACTTGGGGGGCTGCGATTTTTCAATGGGGAAGGTAATATTTGGCGGCCGGCTGTAAACTTGCTCCGGTTATTGTCGGGAGTTCGATCGAGTAAAATACAAATCCTTTAACACGCCATACATAGGGCAAGGTTCGCAGCGGTGCACCAGCCGGACAGCAGTTATTGACAAGGGCGTGCGGAAATGGAACATCCTCTATTCTTCGATCGACTTTCCCCGGTTTGAAGGTTGAAAATTGTGCTACGCCTATTAATCAAATTAAAGTAGCAAAAAAAAATAAACCTGGTAAAAATCGCAGTTAGATGTTAGAATTATGAGTCGCGAGTAGAGAGTTCGTTAACCGAAAGATAGCGGATACCAGCGAGCGAACTTAGAAGCGGGAAAGAAAGAATTTTTGCAATCACCAATTAGCAACCACCAATTAGCAGATTACCGGAAAAATGACTAAAACAGCATGGGTATTTCCCGGACAAGGTTCCCAGGCGATCGGGATGGGTGCAGACTTATTAAACTTGCCAACAGCCAAAGCCAAATTTGAGCTCGCTAAAGAAATTTTAGGCTGGTCTGTCCCGGAAGTTTGCCAAAAAGAAGAAGCAAAACTATCTCGGACTCTCTACACTCAGCCTTGCTTGTTCGTAGTAGAAAGTATTTTGGCCGACTTAGTGCGAGAAAAAAGCGATCGACCAGCGGTAGTTGCCGGTCACAGTTTAGGAGAATATGTTGCCCTCTACGCAGCAGGCGTCTTTGACTTTGAAACCGGATTACGCTTAGTCAAACGTCGCGCCGAACTCATGGACACTGCCTCCGGCGGTCAAATGGTGGCTTTGATCGGGTTCGACAGGCAGGAACTAGAACTGCAAATTCAATACAGCCGAGACGTGGTGCTGGCAAACGACAACAGCGAAGCACAAGTCGTGATTTCTGGAACGCCCGCAGCAGTAGAAGATTTGCTTGCCAAAATCAAAGTCAAACGCGCCGTTAAATTGAATGTTTCCGGTGCTTTTCACTCTCCCCTGATGGCATCAGTGGCTGCCGAGTTTCAACTAGCCTTAAAGTCTGCAAGGTTTTCCGATGCTAAAATGCTGGTGCTCTCGAACGCAGAACCGTCAGCCACTACCAGCGCAGCCACTTTAAAGCAGCGGTTGACTCAGCAGATGACCAAAGGCGTGCGGTGGCGAGAAATTTCCCTGCAATTGCCACAACAAGGAATTGATCGGGTAGTGGAAATTGGCCCCGGCAAAGTTCTCACAGGTTTGATCAAACGGACTTGTCCCGATTTAGCATTGGTAAATGTTAGCAGTTTTGCAGATTTACCCGCTTAATCTATTTTTAGCCTGTTATTAAACGGCAGGTTATAAAATTGAGAGTTAATCGATCCGAAGATTGCCCAAAAACGAATCGCAAAACAGGCAAATCCGAATATTGCCTGTTTTGCAAATTGGGGATAGACGATCCAGACAGTTAGACAATATTAATCAAAAATCGAGAAATCGATCGACCTGACCGAAAGCATCCATGATACAAGCCCCCGGATTCATCCGTCCAGAAATAAAAAACCTGTATCCGATAAAGGATCTCCCGAATTTATCCGTGGGGTCAATGCTTCAATTCTAAAATCTAAAATCTAAAATCTAAAATCTAAAATCGATTGACGGGGCGATCGACAAATCCTGATATACACTAGGCATAAAAACCAAGCTTATCTGCTACTTATATGAAAAAAGTCCTTTACTGGTTGATGGGCGACAAGGCAGGCAGAACCATAGTAGGTGCCTGGAACTGGATGTGGGGACTGCCCGTAGAATCCGGCGGCCAGGTGTCGGTGGCGGTAGCCGAAGAGTCACTGCGATCCATGCAAGAATCAGTGCAAAAGCTAGCAGCAGCAGTGTCCACCCAAGTTGCAGCCTACCAGCGCGCCAAAACGAAATATGAAGAAAAAGTTAGGGAAATGCAAACCGTAGAGCGCCAAGCCATCACAGCCCAGCGCAATGGCAACGAAGAAGCAGCTCGCTTGGCAATGGCGAAGGTAATTCAGACAGAACAAATTCTGCCGCAATTAGAATCCCAAGTAAAACAAGCCGAACAATACGTCAACGCTTCCAAAGACAAGCTAAATCGAGAACGGATGAAGCTGGAAGCTTACAAAACCGATATGCAAAATATGAAAGATATGGCAGAGATTAACGAAGCCCTCGGAGCCATATCCAAAGTCAACAACGACCTCAGTATAGATTCAGCTCGATCGCAGTTTGAGCAAGCCAAAAACGCCGTCCACGGCCGCAACCTCAAACAGCAAGCTTTAGCAGAAATATCTGAGAACCCCCAAGAAAGACTTCAGGCCGAATTAGAAAATATGACCTTAGACGATGAAGTTAATCGTAGGTTACAAATGTTAGACGACTCCAACAACAAAGAACTTCCCAGCTAAGGACAATTTTATGGCGAAGAGCGGGCCTCCCCCCATAGTTTTTATCCTGTTATTTCTCTTGCTAGCCGGTGGCGGTTGGTTCTTTTTTCTCAACAAACCAGCGTCGCAAGATGTTAGTAACAATCCCCCCACTCCCACACCTGCAGGCGATGTCGTCCCACTTCCCGTCGCGCCAGTAGTCGGCGGTGCTTCTTCGCCTGTTGCAGCTAGTTCCTTTGCGCTTCCAGCTTCTGTTCCTGCGGGTACGACTGTCAGGATTCAAGGTTCTACCAGTATGGTGACAATCAACCTCAATCTTAAGAATGGCTTTCAAGCCAAGTTTCCTGGCACTAGAGTTGATTCCCAAGCTAACGGTTCTGCAAAGGGAATTCAAGATTTGGTGGCAGGAACAGCCGATATTGCTGCGGTATCGCAGCCTTTGACGGCTCAACCACAAGGTCAGGGTTTGGCAGCGGTGCCTGTTGGCCTAGATACGATCGCCATTGTAGTTGGCATTAACAACCCTTTCAAAGGAGGTTTAACCTCGGCTCAAGTTCAAGATATTTTTAAGGGAAATACTCAAGACTGGTCGAAAGTCGGCGGCCCGGCGGGCCCGATGAAAGTAATTAACAGACCCGCAGTTAGTGGCACTCACCAAACGTTTAAAGAACAAGTGCTCCGAGGTGGCGAGTTTGGCACGACGGCAAATATTACCACGCTCGATCGAGATGCGACAACTCCCCTGCTGCAAGCTTTAGGCAACAACGGCATAGGCTATGCGACTTTCGCTCAAGTCGTCAATCAGAAAACGGGGCGCGTTGTTCCAATCAACGGTGCGACTACGGATGCTGGTAACTATCCTTACCAGCGGAAGTTGTACTACGCCTACAAAAATCCTCCTAGCCAAGCAGTTAAGGATTTCTTGGGCTACGCGACTTCTTCGGAGGGACAGAAAGCTATGCTGGCCGGAAATTGAGCCTTTGCAAAGAATTCGCCAGAATAAATTCTGGCGCTACACCAGCTTGCAAAGCGGTTTCAACTGCCGAATCATCTAACAGCACGACGCGCATAAACACGGATACAGTGATGATAGTCAACTTAGCCAATTAGCTAAACAGTGCGATCGCTGGGCCTATCCGTGTATCCGTGTCAAAATCCGTGTAGTGCTACTTTTTTGATTGCTGAACTGATAGGCTAATATTCGATGTAATTTAAAATTTAAGGTTTTTCTGTGAGCAAAAGTCGCGAACCAGTTGAAAGTTTACTTCTCTACTATTTATTTAAATGGTCAATTGTCAGCCCGATGCTGCACCTGTACTTTCGAGGCCGCATCTACGGTGCAGAAAATGTTCCGACAGAAGGGCCGGTGGTGGTAGTCAGCAATCACGCCAGCGATTTTGACCCTCCGATTTTGTCGAATTGCATGAGGAGGCCCGTCGCATTTATGGCAAAGGAAGAGTTATTTAAAGTTCCTATTTTGAAGCAGGCAATTACGCTTTACGGTGCTTATCCAGTTAAGCGGGAAAGTGCCGATCGCAGTGCAATTCGCTCGGCTATCAACTCTTTGGAAAATGGCTGGGCGACGGGTGTATTTTTGCAGGGAACTCGCACGCCAGACGGCAGAATTACTGAACCGAAATTAGGTGCTGCGCTGATAGCTGCTAAGGCAAAAGCGCCGCTGTTACCTGTTAGTTTGTGGGGAACTCACGCGATTTCGTCGAAAGGTTCTGGAATGCCGCGTCCGGTGCCGCTGACGGTGCGAATTGGCAAGCTAATTGAAGCGCCCGGTTCGTCGGATCGCGAGGAGTTGCAAGCGCTGACTCAAAGATGTGCGATCGAGATTAATGCCATGCACGATTTGGGGCGCTGATTTTATAACTGTTGTTGCTGTTTTTCAGGTTATATCTACAGATAGATGAATGCTGAAGATAAACATCGAAAAATATCAATATAACTGATTGAAAACAAGCGCAATAATTAGGCTTGAATTTGAGTTTAATTGGACAGGAGATAAGAAGAAAGATATGGTAACAAGCAATCAAACCCGCGCGTTGGGATTGTTTTCTAACCGCGAAGAGGCAGAGCAAGCTCTGACAGAATTGAAATCTTCCGGGTTTCCAATGGATAAAGTTTCGGTTGTTGCTAGGGAGGCAGGCGAGTCTGTAGGCGAGACTCAAACGATCGCTCAGGTAGGCGATAAAAATCTAGACACAGGAGCAGGAGTGGTAGCAGACACTCTGACAAATAGTGCTTTAGCCACCGTGCTAGTGGGTCTCGGAAGTTTAGCTATTCCCGGAATCGGGCCGATGATTGCAGCGGGCACTTTGGGCGCCTCACTGGTGGCTAGCGTAGCAAGCACTGGCGTCTCAGCGGCAGCTTTCGGTGGGGTGGTGAAGGCCTTGACTGACTTGGGAATTCCCGAAGAAACAGCTAGAACTTACACCGATCGCCTGCACGCGGGCGATTATTTGGTAGTAGTAGATGGCGCTGAGGATGATATTAGTCGGGCCCAAGGGGTTTTCAGCAGTCGGGGTATTCAAAATTGGGGCGTTTTTTAAACAGGAATTGTGCACCAAGTCTATCCCTAGGGCGATGCACACCTCACCATTCGTGATAACAATCAGCTCAAATTTAGTACCCGACTTTTGTTTGAAAATTAGTTCCTCAATGCCCCCTAACTAAAAAAGGGGGGATTGAGGAAACATTCTTTTCTCGGCCGGGAAGGGCATTGAAATTCGGATAAAACCCCGACCTAGACGTGGTTTTAGTCTTAACTTGACATTCATTCATTACCCACCCGCTGCCTACAGGTAAATTATTGATTTTTATCGCTCATCTTTTGATGCTGATGCGGTGACATAAGCGACAGCTAAAGGGGAAAATTTTTCTGTAACTGCTGCGATAACTTGGCGATCGAAGTCAGTCCAAACTCTGGGGCGATCGAACATACAAGGCTGCAAAACCCCCCACAATAACCCGTCAGCACAAAGGTGAGCGTGTATCAAAGCTCGATGTCCGAACTCTTTTGCCTCAAAATTTTTGTTGACAACTTCAGGATTGGCTGTCTCAACATCCTCAACAAAAATCGACGGTTCAGTTCGCAAAGCTGCTGCAAATAAAGGGTCTTCTTCCCCTAATGATTCGGGTTCTTTTTTCCATTCCGCGTCCCCAATCTCTGGAAAGTTCGAGTTGCGACGCCAGCAGTAAGGTACTCTGCCCCTTTGCGTTTCAGGATTGCGGAGGTAGAGAAATACCCGATCGCAATTTAACACCTCGCCTAAAGCCGGCACCAAAGCGGAAAAAACATCATCCGGCGTTTTGGTGTCACTCAAAATTTTATCCAGAACTTGCGGCAGAATTTGCTCGGTCATTAATTTTAGCTTTTGAAGTTCATCTACTAATTTTAAACTACTCCTTCTTTTCTCTTCTGTTCTTTTACGCATTTTTCATCAGCATCTTCGCGTTTCCTTAAATCGCGATAGAAGAGAAGTTTTAAAACCAGAGGGAATGGAAAAAACTAAAACTTGCTTAATCCTTCCCTTTGTTTATTCAATTCTGGCTTGGCTGAAGTTAGCACCCGTATAACCGGTGGTGAGCCAAAGAATAGCCCTAGCGCCGTCGCGAACAGCTTTTTCCACCGGTTCGGGGGTTCGCCCAGACGGAACTGCCACAGGCTTAAAACTAATGCCTCGACTGCCGAGTACGATTTCGCCGATAATCTGAGCTCGCCGCATATGATCGTCAGAAGTGATCAGATACACGCTCTCAATCCCTTGAGCTTTCAATTCATCTACCAGGGTAGTAAAATTTGTTACCGTATCCACCGCTCTGTAGTCTAAGTGCAGGCGCTCGGACTCAATTCCCGCTTCTGAAAACACCCATTCCGCGAACTCAGGATTGCTCCCAGACGACACCCAAATCGGCAATTCAGGATAATCCTGAGCAAATTTGGCGGCAAACACCTCTCGCTCCGTAGCCCCACCTAGAACTAACAAAGCTTGGGGTCTCTGAAATTCGCTCTTAACCTGCTGATAGCCAAACCAGCACGCCATCAAAAGCCCTACTAGGAACCAAAAACTGCGTGAAGTGTTCAAACGCTTGTAACGCTGCGTGTTTGAATTGATTTTTAACCACATCTAAACCTATAAAAATTTTATGTAACTCACAAAGGAACCATAACAAAAAATACCGCACGTATAGCCCACTAACAGGAATTAAAAATTAAAAATTAAAAAAGGGTCGGGGGATCATAGGATTTTAGATTTTAGATTTTAGATTTTAGATTGACTCTACGCTTATGTTGGGGGCTTAAACGGGGGATTTTAGATTTTAGATTTCAGATGGACTCTAGAGAGAGAGGTTCTGCGTAAGTCCTCGTCTTCCAGCAAGTATTCGTCTGTGGGCGAATTCGTTAGCGGATATGCAAAAAAGAGGGGCCAAACTTAAGCTTTCCCCTCCTGATTTTAATTTTTCTTGGTTTTTAACGGGACTGGCCGGGTTCGAACCGGCGGCCTAGCGCTTCAGATTTGTGTGAGTTTCCCCACTCTCTGGACTATACCTTCACCATATGCTTGCAGCTTTTAGGTGGTGACCGTCTAGTCTCTAAACCTTCCTGATTTCAATATAGGCGATCGCATAATCGCCCTGAACTCAGGCTTGGCTTGGTATTGCCTTAGAGTCATAGGAACCCACGAACTCTTTAGGTTTCACCAAATTTGACCACATTCACTCCTAGAGTTTCCTCGCAGGGTGCCCGATTCTTCAGGAGGCGCTTGCTCTATCCATCTGAGCCACAGCCCCAGTTGCTAAACCGTTTTGATTATAGCAGTTAATGTCGATTTTGAATTTTTTATTTTGGATGATCACCGATCGCCAGTTGCCAGTTTCGCAGCAATGCGGGCAAAGTTTTCTGCTGCGGTGAGTTGACCAGCACCGTAACAGGCGCGCTGCCTCCATGCGGTGACGGGGAGATGTCCGGGGGGAGCATCTTCGTTGAAGGAGAGCTCGCTATAATATTTCCAATTTTCCTTGACTCGCCAGCCGACTCGATCGCAAAATTCAGTATAATTTGCCTCGGTACTTTCCCAAATCTGCTGCTGCACGCTCAACCCGAACCGCCCGCTGCTGTATTGTTGCCAAAGTCGGTCGATCGTACGAAGGTCTGTAGGAGGAAAACTGTCAATATCGGCTGCACTCAGCCAGCCTTCGTCTTCCCTGACAGCGATTTGCAGCAAGATTTCCCAAGTGTGTTCATCAGCTTTGCGCCATTTTCCAGTTTCTAATAGCTTTGTCAGTTGGCGGTAGTCCATCCCCACTTCGGAGATAGCCGGAGTTTTGTCAGGTATAGCGCCGATTTTGTCTTCCAGCCGCAGTAGAGTGCTGACAATCAATTCGGGGTTTAGTTGTTCGAGGCGGTATAGAACCCATTCTAACTGAGATTGAAGGTACGTGCGGGCGATCGCGCCTTGCTGCAATTCCCCCTGCAACTCATCAAATTTAGCTGATAAATTTTGTTGATTGCGGACAAATTCCCACATTTCTTTTGCCCACTGCAATCTAACTTGTTCTTTTTTTAAATAAGTTTTGGAAGGCTTCGCACGCTGCGGGTAGGGAGTCAAATCCCAGCCGCAAATCGAGCAAAACTCTGCTTTTCCTTCTAAGTATTCAGCACCACACACTGGACAGTTAGACATATCGCCATCAATTTGGTTGCCAAGTCATTATATGACATCTGGTAAATTAACCATAATTCGATTAGGTACGCAGTTCGCACCCTACACTTACAGTTTATCTGTAGTAATGTGGGCCTTTAGCACCCGAAAGTTAGAGTTATTTATACCGCTCTAACAAGGCAAGCGAATAGTAAACAAACTGCCTTTGCCCAACTCTGATGTTACCTCGATCGTGCCGCGGTGAGCTTCGACTATTTGGCGGCAGAGATGTAGTCCCAAACCTGTACTGGACTTCTTATGAGTTCCCGAGCTAAACCTTTCAAATAACTTTGCTTGTTCGGTGGGAGAAATGCCGGCACCGGTGTCTTTGATGTCTATGATTACCCATGCCAGCGGTTGGTTTTTGAAGCTCGTATAAGCAGGTGAATTAGCAGCTTTTAAGCTGACATCTATTGAGCCGTTGTCGGTGAATTTAATTGCATTTCCGATTAAATTTGTCAGCAAGCGGTGCAGTTCCAGACGATCGCCCGGATACTTCGCAATCGGTGCACTTTCTGCACTTTCTGTCAAGTCTAAATTTACGGATAAACCTTTAGCATCGGCTAGGGGAGCTAGTTCTTCAGCTACCTCAGTAATAAGCTGGCGCAAGTCCACGGCAGCGAAACTTAGGGATTTGCGGCCTGCTTCGTAGCGGTAGACTTCCAGCAACATATTTACCATCGCGATCAGGTTTTTGTTGCTGCGAACCATCGTCCCGAAAGCGTCGCGCATGGGAAGGGAAATTTCTCCCAAAGCTCCCTGCTGCATTAAAGTTAGCATTCGATCGGCTGCTACGAGGGGCGTCCGCAAGTCGTGAGCGAGTCGGGAGACAAAATCTTCGCGCTGCAGGGCGATCGAATTGCGCTCGTCTACGCTGTGTTTAAGCCGCAGGAGCGATCGAACCCTCGCCAGCAGTTCATCCATTTCGACTGGTTTGCGGATGAAATCGTCTGCTCCCATGTCCAATCCCTGGACTACGCTGGCACTGTCGTGAGCCGTGATCAGCAAAATCGGAATAAAGGGCAATTCCTTATTTTGTCGGATGCGTTTAGTGACTTCGTAACCATCCATTCCCGGCATCATCACGTCGAGAAGTACCAAATCCGGGGCTGACTTCTCAATTTGACTTAAGGCAGAAAAGCCGTTTTCCGCCGTGCTAATTTCGTAACCTTCTTCTTCTAGGATTGTTTGAACCAACAAAACATTATCTGGTGCGTCGTCTACCACCAGAATGCGATCAGCTTTTGTGGCATTGGGAACAGATAAATAACTCATTTAATTGTTAGCCTGGAAATAAATACTAACTTTAATATGCCATCCGATTTATCATTTCACATTTTTACACTTGTTAACTCTGTCATAAGGAAGATTTAAAATCTTTATCAAATCTTTTTACTTTTGAACACTCGGATGTAATATGATCTACTACTTGGTTGTCATCGTATGCACACCGTCCCAATCATCGGGCGGGGGTACTTCCAAATAGCTCAGGGATCGGTCTAGGTGAACTTCCACAGGTCGATCGCTGGGTCGCATTGCTAAAGCCGCTTCAAAATAACTAATAGCTTTCTGAAAATTTCTAGCAATATAAGCATCCCTACCGTTACTGTAAAGTTCCAAAAACCGAACGGTTTCCCCATCCATGGGTTCAGAACTATTTTGCAGCAACTCGTAAATACCCACTGGCTGATTTTTGCCCTTAACCCGCACCTTGTCCAACTCTCGCACCCAAATCCCTTCGCGACACAAACTGTATGTAAATTCGCTCAAAATTATATCGCAGCCGTACTCCTTTGTAAGCTGTTCCAATCGCGAACTCAAATTCACCGCATCGCCGATTACCGTGTAATCCATTCGCTTTTGAGAACCAATATTTCCCGAAACCACCTCTCCGGAACTAATTCCAATTCCGAAGCGAAATGGATCTTCGCCGGGGCGAGAATCATTAAACTCTTTCAAACGCCGGCGCATATCTAAAGCCGACTGCACCGCCATCCAACCATGACTTTCCGGGGGATTCAGGGGCAGGGGCGCGCCGAAAACCGCCATTAAAGCATCGCCGATAAACTTGTCTAAAGTGCCTTCGTAGTGGAAAACTGCCTCCACCATCGTCTCAAAATATTCGTTCAGCAGGGATACCACATCCGACGCTCCCAAATTTTCAGTCAGCGTGGTGTAGCCGCGAATGTCGGAAAATAAAATAGTCACTTCTTTGCGTTCGCCCACCATCAGGGCGCCTTCACCCAAGGCCATCACTTTATCTACGACTCCAGGAGTCAGATAGCGGTACATCGTATTTTTCATCCGCTTTTCGCGACTGATGTCTTCGAGTACCACTAAACCTCCGCGCACGCCGCCCTCTGGATTGATCAGCGGGTTGACAGTCAAATTCAAACTACGTTCAATTACTTTAATTCGAGAGGCGGGGATGGGCAGCGGACAATAAGGGTGATACAGGGCAGAATTTCGCAGCGCAAATAGAGATTGGGCATTAGCTAATTCTGCCAGCGCTACTTCCTCAGTCCACGCGCGGTTTTCGCCCCAAGCGTAATATAAATTAGGATCAGTGCGATCGGGCACGGCCAAAATATAACTTTCTTCTTCTTCTTTTTTTTGGGAATTTAGCGTTTTTTCTACCAACAGTCCCACAGTTAAACTTTGTTCAGGAACGTAATGTCGGGCAGCATTTTTGAGACTGTCTTCTAGTCGAAATTGCAAATTGTCGATCGGCACAACTTCCCAAACATAGCGATTCACCAGTTTATCTTCCCAAATCTGGGGATTGTGTTTGCTTTTAGCTTGATTTACCGGACAGCCCAACAATTCCAGCGCTGCTTCGTTAATTGTTACAACTCGCCCCTGTAAATCGGTGGAAATTACTGCATCTGAAAGACTTTGCAGCATATCTTTTTGATACTGCTTTTCCACCATCACGTTTTGAAACAGTTGAGAATTTTGCAGCGCCATTCCCGCTTGGGAATTAAACGCTCGCAAAAACTCTTCGTCGGAAGGGGTGAAACTACCTTGGTTCTTATTAATTAGCTGAGTTACCCCGATCAGCTCACCTTTAGCGTTATGCACCGGCATACACAAAACAGTCCGAGTGCGGTATCCCGTTTGCTGGTCTGTAGATGGGTCAAAGCGGGGATCGTCGTAAGCATCTGTAATATTTAGAGGTTGACCAGTCGAAGCGACATAGCCAGCAATTCCCCTATTCGCGGGAATACGAATTTCCATCATCGTTGTGCCGTCAGCCTTGGCGACTTTTGTCCAGAGTTCGTTGGTTTCCCGATTTAACAAAAATAGCGTGCTGCGATCGGCTTGCATCAAGTCGCGAGCTTGATCCATTACAGAGCGCAAAGTTGTTTCCAAGTCAAGACTTTGACCCAAAGTCGTGGTGGCTCTCAAAAGTGCGGCAACCCCTCGCTGGTTGCGCGCCACGACGTAGAAAGACTGACAGCTTTCGAGAATAATCCCGATCGAATCTGCAAAAGCCTGGAACTGCTGTTCGTCTTCCTCGTTAAAGGGGGCATCGCCAGCTTTATTTAACAATCTGACCACCGCTACGGGTTCATGTTGGCTCTTGCTGCTAAAAATTGGCATACAGAGGATGGTCTCGATCTGATAGCCCGGTGGTTCGTCTACTTCGGTATTAAAATACTCGTGCGATCGAGCTTCGGCGACATTAATCGATTTTCCGGTTGTTGCTACATAGCCTAAAATGCCTGCATCCATCGGCAAGCGCACTTCTACATCCTCGCCCGTAAGTGGATCGACGGTTTTGTGCCACAGTTGATTTTTGTTCGAGTCAACCAAAAAAATTGTTGTCCGGTCTGCTTGCAAAATTTGACCAATTTTGACAGTGAAGGCATCTAAAAGTTGCTCTAAGAGACTTTCGAGTGCTTCATTGTTAATCAGGTCCATCGCCCGGATAAATTGCTGAAATTCAGCCGTGATAAAGTCCAGCAGGCACACTAATTCAGGAACTGGCAGGCTCTTAACACGGGAGGTCAATGCCCCCATAAAATTGACTTGAGTCAGTGTAGCCAGAACGCTACCAGTATTGGAGAATGTCATGATTAACTGCTTGCTCAGAGGGGTAGACTGACCGCAGGTCGATCGGCGCTAGATTCGGCGGTGCAAACTCTTGAATTTGTTTGCAAGCGCATCGGCACTCGCTTGTCGCTTTGATGAATCGTGAGTTCAAAAGTGGCGCACGCAACTTCAGTTTGCTTGTTATGTATGCTCGATCGATCTTTTTTACAACCTCGATACTGATGAGGGTTCGTCAATTCAAGCTGAACTTGAGTTAGCAAAACTGCTAGCCTGAACATTAGGTGACAGGCTTTAGTTGGATCGAGAGTGCAATGTAGATTGGACGCCCTGTTCTCGGCCCCAGCGCGCGGTGTGACTGTTTTAGCGCACTCGGCGACCGTATCCGGTCAGCTAAAGGGCGCTATGAAAGCAGCGCGCAAGGCATTCCTACAGAGCTTACTCATAGTTTAATGGTAAATGCAACAGCAGGATAACAACGGTAATTTATACAGCAAAAAAGTTCGATCAATCTTTGAAAACATCCGTATTCAATACAAACTGACGATCGAACAGCGAAGCTAAGCTGGCGGTGATGTTTCAAGGTGCTACAGATCCTGACATTTAGGCTGCTCTGGGCATGGACTGGGAAAATACCACCGATTGATAGTAGCGCTGCAGTTGTGCGGCGGCGGCGGCCCAACCCCAGCGTTCGGCTTCTCGGCGAGCGTTATGGCGCAGGGTTTCCCGTTCTTCAGGATTCGCAAACAGACGCTGGGTGGCGGCGAGTGCTCCTTCTTCGTCAGCGGGATCAAATAAATATCCGTTAACACCGTCGGTGACGATATCGGGAATTCCGCCGCTGCGCGCTGCCACTACAGGCGTCCCCGCAGCCATGGCTTCTAGGAGCACTAAGCCCAGGGTTTCGGTGCGGGAGGGAAAAATGAAGGCGTCGGCAGATGCGTAAGCTCTTGCCAGTTCTTGCCCCTTGAGATAGCCGACAAAATTGGTGGGTGTACCGGCAAAATATTGTTCCAGGGTTTGCCGATGCGGGCCGTCTCCCACTAAGGCGAGGCGGGCATCGGGAATTGCTGCGAGGACGGGTTTGATGCGTTCGATTTCTTTTTCTGCACCGAGGCGGCCGACGTACAGCAGCAGGGGACTGTCTGGGTTATTTGCAGAAAGGCGCGATCGCATTTCTCGACTTGCCAATTCCGGGACAAACATTTCAGTATCTACGCCCCGCTGCCACAAATCTACCCGATCGATGCCGTGGTTTCTGAGTTCTTCCACCATTGCTGTAGAAGTACACAGATTCAATTCTGCTTGGTTGTGAGCACCTTTGAGCAATTCCCACAATAAAGGTTCGAGGACTCCAAAACCGTAATGGTGCAAATATTTCGGCAAATGCGTGTGGTAAGAAGCCAAAATCGGAATGTTGAACTTTTTCCCGTAATATATACCGCCCAATCCCAAAATAGCGGGATTGACAACATGAATAATATCCGGTTTAAACTGCTCTAATTGGCGACCGACAGCGGGAGAAGGAAGTGCCATTTTCAATTCCGGGTACATTGGCAAAGGCAAGCCCTCCACCCCGTAAACTCGTGCGCCTTTGTATTCTTTAATTCCGTAATCTGGAGAAAATATCAGAACTTGTTCGCCCGATCGCTGCAAGTGATCTACAGTGTGAATCAGGCGCGTTACAATGCCGTCTATTTTCGGCAAAAATGTTTCAGTGAAAAGAGCAATTTTCATAAAAATAAGTTACTTAGGGAGCAGATAATTATAGCTTGGGGCAAACGTCATCGGTAACAGGATACACTGTGTCGGGGGGAGTCAGTCATGGCGTGCTATCGGCTGCTTTTCTACACTTTTTCTGTCAGTTGCAGTACAGCTAATTCCGAGCGAGAGGTTTTTGGGATAAAATGCCAATTCCCTGAATGCCAATTGATACAATTATCCCACCTAAAAGCCATCCCACACTTTTGGTCAAGCAATTAATTCTGTAAATTTCCTGTGCTGTTCCGGCAATTTATCTTGCTTTTTAAGTGGCAGATAAGCCTTCGCTAACTCGCCACTAATTTAGATCGCTCGGCGTTACAGCAGCCCATTGTCCTATTAAATAATAAGCCCAAACTGCCTTCGCTGAAAATCCAGGCATAACCACTAAAAGTAACAGAATTAGAATTCGACTTTTCACGGCTTTTCTTCTCAAACAAGCCAGCAGTAAAAACCTGATGCCATCTTTTAATTAACCGCAGAGGACACAGAGAACACAGAGCAAGAGATAAAAAAGATAGATTATCGTAATATACAGCCAAGTCCATTCAGAACTTGCGAACCCTTCTCCTATCTTCCCTTCTTTTCTCTTACTTCGCGCGCTTCGCGCCTTCGCGGTTCGTTAAAAAATCTCTTACCCCGCAAATAGATACCAGAACTTACTTCCAAGAAACCTTCGGCAAAATCTGGTTTTTATCCACACGGTGCTGATATTTTGTAGCAAAATTCAGCAGAGAATCGAGCAGGGAATCTGAGAGATAGTGCGGTTGCAAACCGAGATCTAGCAAATTGGTGTTTTTGGCATTGAAATAATGTTCTTCTTTCTCGACTCTGGGATTTTCGATGTTGTTGATTTCTACTTTTAATCCCATTGCCGTGCCTGCTTTTTGCACCAAGGAGGCTAAGTCGCCGACGCTGAATTGTTCGGTGAATTGGTTGAAGACGCGGAATTGTCCGGCTTCGGCGGGGTTGGCGATCGCTAATTCCACGCACCGCACGGTATCCCGAATGTCTAAGAAGCTGCGGGTTTGTCCGCCACTGCCATAAACCGTCAAAGGATGACCGATCGCAGCTTGGATGCAAAATCTGTTCAATGCTGTACCGAATACTCCGTCGTAGTCCAAACGGTTGATCAGCAGTTCATCCATGCCGGTTTCATCTGTGAGCACGCCGTAAACTACGCCCTGATTTAAGTCGGTGGCTCTTAAACCCCAGATTTTGCAAGCAAAATGGATGTTGTGGGAGTCGTGGACTTTTGACAGGTGGTAGAAACTGCCTGGTTGTTTGGGATAGGGTAGTGTATCCTTGCGCCCGTTGTGTTCGATCGTAATGTAGCCTTCTTCAATGTCAATATTCGGCGTGCCGTATTCGCCCATTGTCCCCAATTTCACTAGGTGACAATCGGGGAAGTCTTCGCGGATGGCGTACAGCAGGTTGAGTGTCCCGACGACGTTATTGACTTGAGTAAGGACTGCGTGTTCGCGATCGATCATTGAGAAAGGTGCCGAACGCTGTTCGCCGAAATGGACGATCGCCTCTGGTGCAAATTTTCTCATGCTTTTGCTGAGAAAATCGTAGTTGGTGATGTCACCGACGAACAAGTCGATCGACTTGCCCGTTAAATCTTGCCATCGCTGGAGTCGTTGCTGAATCGGTGCGATGGGAGTGAGGGTGTCGCTGCACAGTTCCAGATCCCAGTGCCGCCGCACGAAGCTGTCGAGGATGCCAACTTCGTAACCTTTGTTAGAAAGGTAGAGTGCGGTTGCCCAACCGCAATAGCCATCGCCACCAATAACCAGGACTTTCATAAATCAACGGTGAATCTTGCTTGCCAATACTGGGTTAATGTACCAGGTATTGGTGCATTCTGAACCTTTAATCAAGCGTGTTCGCCCAGGAAGGAGTCTGTTTTTTTAGATTAAACCTGAATTTCGTCGGCGAAACTGGCTCGGCGGGTGAATTCAAAGGGGCCGGCCTGGGCCCCCCAGACGTGGGCGTCGGTTTCTGGGTCACGTCCGCGATCGTGGCTAATAAACTTTTCTTGGTCAATCTCGAATTCGCTGTCTAAATAGGTTTTTTTGCCCTTTCTGACCACCATGCAGCCTTTTCCGGGTTCGACAGACCCTTTGAAGCTGTTGCCCGTCCACTGCGTAATAAAGGTGCAGCCGGGAAGTAGAGTCAGTTGTGCTTTTTTGATTTCTTGCAGCCGTTGCGGGTCGCGGGCAGCGCCGTAGAATTGTTCTTCGTTTTCTATGGCATAATTTTCGATGTCGATTCGATCGCCCACCGGGACTAATTTCAAAACTCGGACTCGGTACGGTACATTCAGTTCAATATCGTAGGCTTGTTCTAGGTATAAGCTGATCCCATCCAGAACTTCGATCGGCAAAGGCCTCATGCAGACGCGGATGTGGGCGAAGAATGGCGGATTTTCAAAGGCTTGGGCTTGGTTGCTGAAATCGGCAGCCATCCAGCGGGCGAGGGTGACGATATCTGTGGAATGAGACATATCGATTTTAGATTTTAGATTTTAGATTTTGGATTGGGGGAGTAGAAGTTATTTTAGGGGAAAGCGGGCGATCGCGCGCTACATCCCGGACTTCTGCGAAGTCGAGGATCTGAGTATTCTGTTTTTTTAGGCGGGCTAATTTAAATTGCAGGGCGATCGGCTATAAATAGTTAGAGAAAAGCATCGCCTAATTACCATGAAACTAGAACCTGTTGAATCTAGCATGATCCAATCTGCGGGTTATGACGAGGAAAGCTACACCCTCGAAGTTGTTTTCAATAGTGGCAAAACATATCGATACTTTGAAGTCCCCAAGACTGTCTACTTGGAACTGATGGAATCAGATTCCAAAGGTAGTTATATGCTATCTGACGTTATTGATTGTTTCCCCTACGAACAAGTAAAGAAACGGCGGCGATAAGTACGGCATTAATCAACGTATCCCATTAGCGCGATCGCCCTTTTCTTCTACCAGCGCTAGAATTTTTAGTCGAACACGCCCCATTGGTGCGCCCTCAATCTTCCAAAATCTCGACCAAATCTTCCATTGTCACGTCGAAGGCGCGGGCAATTTTGTAGACAGCAGAAAGATCGACTGTATTCAAAGCATCACGCTGAACGTAGCTTCTGACAGTGTTGTAATTAACTCCGGATTGATTGGCAACTTGCTTTAGTGTCCAACCCTTTTGCTCAGCTAGTTCTCGAATCCGCAGTCTAACGTATCCCATGTTTTAACTTGACATTGATGCGTATGCAACATATGATCTATGTACAGTGAAAACGATCGCCCTCCTAGCCTCGAAAACTTAAGGGCGATCGCTTTTTCTACCACACCCCACGAACGTGGGGAAGGATTACCCTATGATACCAACATCCAAGCCCAAATTAAACACTCATCCCTGGTGTATCGTGCGGCAATTACCAAATATGCAGCGATTGGTGGTTGCTCGGTTCCACCGTCGGGGCGATGCGGAGGGATACATACAGATTTTATGGCGGTTGTTGCCGACGGCTAAACACGCGATAGTTTTTGATACGACAGGGGCTGAGAAATTGGCAGAAGTTCGATCGACTCAATTAGATTCAATACTCCGGACAGTTTTTGAGATGGAGGCTGAAACCCTCATTCTACCGTTAGCATTCGACCTCACTGAGAAGGCTGAAACCCTCATTCTGCCGTTAGTGATTGAAAACTGTCCGGACTATTGTTAGATTGAATGTTTTAATTAATCAGGAGCGATCGTGTCTTATAGCAAGTGCGATCGCTCCTTCATTAAATCCACTTGACAACTGATAAGCTACAATATTTCAAGAGTATTTGAGAGCTTCGATCCCTATGAATACTCAATTAATGGTAAAACCTTCTTCTTTGATGCTTTGGGGCATCAAAATGGTAGAATTTGGGAATATTTACTTATTCAGATTTACCGACGATCTCCAATCTCGCATGGAAGAACTGCTAGAGAGAAAAAGACTAGATTTGTTAACTGTCGATGAAATTCCCGAATTAGCTGGCCTCATAGAACTATCCCGAATTTTTACCTTGATTAACGCCCAACTTTCCACTCAAGCTAAATGGTGTCCGATCGCACTCGACAATTTATACGACAACGAGCTAAATATCTCTGCGAATACTGCCACTCTCCAGAATATCTAAGCCCAGATCGCTTTACCATAGATCATCTCATGCCCAAATCTCTAGGCGGATCTGATGACAGTAAAAATTTAGCATTAGCTTGCCGTCGCTGCAACGAATGCCACTACAATTTTACCAACGGAATTGACCAGGAAACTCAGCAAGAATGTTTATTATTTAATTCTCGTCAGCAGCAGTGGTCAGAACATTTTATCTGGACAGCAGATGGTCTAAATATTGTCCCTAAAACTCCCATAGGTCGAGCAACGTGCAATCGGCTTGACCTTAATTATGAACGTTATGATGAAGAGGATTCGATTCGGCGATCGCGCAGGTTTTGGGTAGAATGTGGTTGGCATCCACCTGCTGAAGATGCTCGTCAATTAGAATAAGCACGATCGTTCAATCCAAAAGTTTTATGAAATGAAGCATTTGCGCCGTCAATCTACAGATAAACCTAGAGATTTTTGGCGCAAATACGTTGTCGAACTGATACTTTTGCCAGAGATTAAATCCTCTGGTTGAGACATCTAAATTAGCAAATTAGATGAGTTTGACAGCCCGCAGACCAAACATCAGCACTGTCGCCAAGCCGATCATGCCGCCAAAAATCCCAAAATAAGTTATTGCTCCGCTAAGAGTCATTGCAATTTCTCCAAAACAATCAATAAAAAGACCTATAAGAACTATAATCTAAAATCTAATATCTAAATTAGATAAATATGCAATCCATAATTAAAGTTGACTTGGGGCCACAATCTTACAATGTTTGCGTGCGATCGGGCGGATTAGACGAACTCGGCAGTCTGATGGGCGATCTAAGTTTGGGCAAAAAAGTGCTGCTGGTGTCCAATCAGTCGATTTTTCGGCAGTACGGCGAAAGAGCAACCGCAGCCCTCGAATCAGCCGGTCTGGAAGTCGGTAGCTGCATTTTACCACCGGGAGAACAGTACAAAACTTTAAATTCGGTACAGAAAATTTACGGTGCGGCTTTGGAAAACCGCTTAGAACGTTCCTCGACAATGGTCGCTTTGGGCGGCGGGGTTGTGGGCGATATGACGGGTTTTGCGGCGGCGACTTGGCTGCGGGGAATTAATGTCGTGCAGGTTCCGACTTCGCTGCTGGCGATGGTTGATGCTTCTATTGGTGGCAAAACAGGGGTAAATCATCCTTTAGGGAAGAATTTAATCGGGGCTTTTCACCAGCCACGTTTGGTGTTAATTGACCCGGATGTACTCAAAACTCTGCCGGCGAGGGAGTTTCGTTCGGCGATGGCGGAAGTGATTAAGTACGGAGTGATTTGGGATGTTGAATTGTTTGAAAAGTTGGAAAAGTGCAAGCGTTTGGATCAAATGCGCTATGTGAAGGCGGATTTGTTGGCTGAAATTTTAAGCAGGTCTTGCCAAGCTAAGGCTGAGGTGGTTAGCAAAGACGAGAAGGAATCGGGTTTGCGGGCGATTTTGAATTACGGACACACCATCGGTCATGCTGTGGAAAGTTTGACCAATTACAAGGTGATCAATCACGGGGAAGGAGTGGCAATCGGCATGGCTGCGTCAAGCCGATTGGCTGTGGAGTTGGGAATGTGGGATGCTGAGTGCGATCGCCGTCAGTCTGCTTTGATTGAAAAAGCGGGTTTACCTGCCAAATTGCCGGCGGGTGTGGATGTTGAGGAAATTTTGCATACTTTGCAACTGGATAAGAAGGTGCAGGATGGCAAGGTGCGGTTTGTGCTGCCGGTGCGCTTGGGTGAGGCTGCTGTGAGCGATCGGGTGGATGGGGATTTGATTATACAAGTTTTGAAGGAAATGCTTTAGATTCTCGTTTTTGGGGCTGTTTAACCGCCGCTGAACGCCCATTAACGCCGATCGCCAAAGGTGTTTTTTCTTTCAATGTGCGATCGGCGGTTGAGTTTAGGACTCGCTGGATCGCGAATTGATTTCCTCCAAAATTTTATCTACTCTGTTAGCAGCTTGAGTTCTACCTTGCTTGATAAATAACTCCTTAGCTTTTTTGAGACTGGCTACCGCCTCCGCTTGGTTTTCCTTGTCTCCTTGCTGGTACAAACCGACTCCTAAATTGTTTAAAGCATCGGGATATCGATCGTTAATTTTAACGGCTTGTCTCCACTGAACAATTGCTTCTGGCAACTGGCCTTGACTTGCCATTGCCACGCCTAAATCGTTGTGAGCTTTGGCGTGCTGTGGGTTGACTTCAATTGCTTTTTGGAATAAAACGATCGCATCGCTCATTTTATCTTGCCCCGACAGCATAGTTCCCAACTTGTAATAAGCATCCGCTTCTTTGGGATAGCGAGCGATTAGTTGTCGGTACAAAGCTTCGGCATTGACAAGATTCCCTTGACCGTAAAGGTCGTTGGCAGTTCTCAAGCCCACCGTGTAGCCTTTACCTACAACTTGGCACTTTTTCTCGGAGTTGCCTTCTTGCTTGCAAATCCTGAGTTCGTCTCCCTTCATTTCGTAGGAAATTACTTCCCGAACAGCAGGGCCTCGGCGCGGTGGCTGCGAGTTTTGCGAGAGTTGCAGGGCGATTGGCTCAGCTTGTGCCGATTGAGCCACTGCTGCATTGCAGATTCCTGCACCCACCAAAATGCTTGGGGCGATCCACCTTAAGGGTTTGAACAAGCGAAACTCTCGATCGTTTTTCATGTCTTTTGTGGAAACGTTTGTTGATATCCTGGGTTTGACTAGCGCCCTGAGAGTCGGAGCCGATGGAACCCACCCGGTGAAATAGTTAGTTATTAACAGTCGAGATATTTTAGCACTGCGGAGCCGAGTTTGAGTTAAATTAGAGTAGAATTTCGATCAATTCTCAGTCAACCTTAGCAGGAAAATAGAAATGGGGCAGTCTATTCTTACCATGCTCTTTGCGCTCATCCTCGGCTACGCTGTTAACTCCAGCGTCAAAATAGTCAGCGGTGGCGACGAAGCTTTAGTGGAACGTTTGGGTCAATACAAGCGCACTCTAAAGCCAGGATTCCACTTTATCAGTCCCCTGGTCGAAAAAGTCGTCTGCGTGGACACAAGCCGTGAAAGAGTTTTAGACATTAAACCTCAGTCAGCAATCACGGGAGATAATGTGGCTCTCGAAGTCGATGCCGTTGTGTACTGGCGGGTTGTGAATTTACAGAAAGCTTATTATGGAATCGATCAAATTGAAAATGCGATCGCCAACTTAGTGTTAACGACGTTTCGCGCTGAAATTGGTCGATTGCCAATGCAAGACATCTTGGGTTCCCGAGATGACATGAATAAAAAGTTACTCAAAAAGTTGGACGAAGCTACCGAAACTTGGGGTGTCAAAGTAATTCGGGTGGAAATTCAAAGCATTACACCTCCGAAAAGGGTGCAAGAAGCTATGGAATTGGAGCGCGCCACTAAGAGCGAGTGGCAAGCAATGGTTAATAAGGCGATCGGCACTAAGGAGTATATGAGGCTCTTAGTTGAAGCTTTAGACTCCCATCCCAATAGTAAGCAAGTTTTGAATTACTTAGTAACCGAAAAATACTTAGACGCTCAACAAAAATTGGGCGAAAGCGACAATGCCAAAATTCTGTTTATGGATCCGAGAAGCATGACGGAAGCTCTGGGCGAGCTGATGGGTTCTATGCCCGATGTCATTCATTCTGAGGGCGGGGAAATGAAAGTTATTGATACTCACACTTCTCAAGACTGATTTCTGAAGATAGCGTCGGCAACCAGACAAACATCGTGCATTTCTCTGACATCGTGAACTCGCAAGATATCTGCCAAATTTGCGATCGCACCTGTACAAGCCGCCGCTGTCCCCCAAACTCTTTGTTTCGCTTCTGGCTGATTCAAAATGTGACCGATGAAGCTTTTTCGCGATACTCCGACTAAAATCGGACAGTTTAAAACACGGAATTTTCGCAAATCTCGCAGAATTTCTAAGTTTTGACTGTAAGTCTTGGCAAAGCCAATACCAGGGTCGAGAATTATTTGAGATTTGTCAATCCCCGCAGCAACTGCTGCAGCAATTCGACTCTCGAAAAATTCCCCAATTTCCCCCATTAAATCCCGATAATCTGTCAGTTGTTGCATCGTTTGGGGAGTTCCCCGAATGTGCATCAAAATTATTGGCACTTTTAACTGAGCAACCGTTGACAGCATTTCCGCATCAAAAGTAGCTCCCGAAATATCGTTAATTATATCCGCTCCCGCCTCAACCGCAGCTTTCGCAACCTGCGCTCTGGTAGTATCGACTGAAATAGGAACTGAGCCAAAAATATCGGCTTTTTGTCGGAGTATTTGTACGACAGGTATAACGCGATTAATCTCTTCTCCTAATGATATTTCCGCTGCACCAGGCCGAGTAGATTGACCGCCAATATCAATAATATCTACCCCCGATTTTACCATATTTTCCGCTTGCGCCAAAGCAGATTCTATGGTATAGAAATCTCCGCCGTCGCTGAAGCTATCAGGGGTAACATTCAAAACGCCCATTAAATAAGTGCGTTTTCCCCACTCGAAAACTTTATTTCTAACTGTATTTTTTTTGTTATTTATCATATCACCTCATCACTCGGCGATTGAAATCGCTTCTTGTAAAACGAAATCCCTCTCTAAAATACGCAAGAATAAAGCAGAAGCGCCTTTCTTAATTCAACCAAAACTTAACCAGCTAAAAACAGTGTCCACTGTCAATTCTAATTCAATTTTATCAATTATTGGCAACCGAGCTGCACCTTTGTACAGTTCTACTTTTTGTCCCGGAAATACCGCCAAAATACTCTCTTCTTCTGGATCTAGTAACCACCCCAACTCAGTGCCGTTTCGCGAACAGTGGAGTAAGTTACTCAGCACTTTTGTTTGACTTTGGTTTGGAGATAGAATTTCTATCGACCAGTCGGGATTAATGTCAAAGCGGTTAGCAATTCTACCCGACGGCAAAAAAGGAATTCTTTCCCATCGGAATACTGCTACATCTGGCACGATTGATGCGTCGCCAAAAGTGCAGCGCAACTCGGGAAAAGCATTGGCAATTTTCCGAGTTTTCGCTACTTGATTGATAGTCTTGCAGAGTTCACCTAGAAGTACGCTGTGTTCACCTTGAGGCATCGGCTTCTGAATGATTTGTCCCTCAAGAAATTCTGAGGCCGGTTCAGTTTCAGGAAGTTTGAGGAACTCGTCTAAGGCGGGTTTGGGTTTAACGATCGCAGTCATAGCTTAATTCTCCCGATCCGAGAAACACTGAACGGCACATCACAATTGTAGGCGATCGCTGTTTAATTCCCGCTGCCCTTGTTCACTTACCAATTAGCAATTACCAATTAGCAATTATCTATTACTGATAATTGACAATTCGAGCAAAACTCGCAGCTTCCAAACTAGCACCACCTACCAGAACCCCGTCAATCTCAGGCATCGCCATAACTTCATCAATATTCTCCGGTTTAACAGAGCCGCCGTACTGAATTGGCACGCTAGGATTAGTCAATTTACTGCGAATCAAACCAATAACTCGGTTAGCTTCCTTCGTTTCGCAAGTATCGCCAGTGCCAATCGCCCAAATCGGCTCGTAAGCAATTACCAACTTATTTTGGTCAACACCAACTAGATCTTTTTCCAACTGAGAAAAAATGTGAGATTCAGTTTCCCCTGCATCTCGCTGCTGCTTGGTTTCCCCAACGCACAGAATCGGAATTAAATCGTATTTCTGAGCCGCTTTCAGCCGCAAATTCACCGTTTCGTCAGTTTCCCCAAAATATTGGCGTCGCTCGCTGTGGCCGATGATGACATAACGGACACCAAGTTCACTCAGCATTGGCCCGGAAATTTCCCCAGTAAAAGCTCCAGACTCTTGCCAGTGAACGTTCTGAGCACCGAGTCTGATCCGGCTGCCGTGCAAATTTTTCGAGAGGACAGCCAAGGAAGTGAAGGGAACGCAAAGCACGACTTCCCGTTCCTCTGGGGTTTCCGTCAGGCAGGACATGAATCCTTGAAGAAACTCTAGGGATTCAGTCCTAGTTTTGTACATTTTCCAGTTGCCAGCAATAACTATTTTCCGCACGGGTGACTCAGTAGCTCTGTGAACATCAAAATCAGGCAACTTATAGTTTAAGGCTTTAGCGTACCTTTCGATCCTTCATTGCCCAAACTCGATGCGAGCTTGCTCAACTAAGTCAACGGTGACGACTTCGGTTTCGGCTTCGCGGGCCAACTGCTCGATGCGGACGCGAGCTTGTCCCCGGACAAAGTAGGGAATATTTTTCAGCTTCGCCTTGGCTTCTGGCGTCCATTTTAAATCATCGGAAAATTCGGAATCGGGCATGGCGTATTGAGCGATCGACTACAAGCCTTCATGGATCTGGCTTTGATGGAAAGCCTGGATGTCTTAAATTTACCACGAGTTGCGATCGCCCCACACCTGATCACTCTGCCTTAAATTTGTTGCTTAAAATAGCCGACGCTTCTTGTAAAAGCTGATTCTGCTCTTCTCGAATTGCCTCCAATCTGCCCAAAATATTAGCAAGTCGTTCTTGAGACTCCAAACGGTTTGATTCAACTCCCCTCAATTGTAAACCTGAATTATTTTTGTCTTGGGGATTCTTTGAAACCAATGAGTTTACAGCCACTCCACCGACATTACTTACAGATTTAGAGCCGACACTCACAACTCTTTGCATAAATTTTACAGGGCTTTGCAGAATAAATAACCATCCTCCAGCAAAAAAGCTACTTAAACCCTGAAAAAGACCCAATATAATGAATATAAATAGTAGCAAACTTGCTAAAGATATCAGCGGATGACTCACCAACCAGAAGACTACAGGGTGAGCATCAATCCAATCTTTGACAGTACCATTGATAGCACTTTTGATGGCATCTGAAACGGCACCGCTCATATTTCCCGCCTTGTTAATGCTATCTTCTAATGAAGCCTTAGCCTTTTCTGTAGCTTGATTGACACTTTCTACAGCTTGGCTAGTGCTTTGATTCAGAGTATTGACCGCAGAGTTAGTAGTTTGATTGATCGTTTCTTTAGCAGTTGCTGCAGAGTGAGAAACAGCATCAACAGCCTTGTTGGTACTTTCACTGACGCGACTAACTGCTTGATTCGCGACTTCCGATATAGAAAGTCTCGCTTTTTCTGTTTTCTCCGCTACAGTACCTAAAGCATTGTTCGTAGCTTGATTAACAGTATTGACTGCAGAATTCGTAGTTTGACTGAGAGCTTCTTTGGCCTGAGATGCAGTTTCGGCGAGAGAAGATTTAGCTTCTGCTGTTGCTTCTGAAACAGAATTCACTGCTTTTCCGACTTGTTGCGTCCAAACTTCTTTCGTTTTTTGAACGCTTTGAGAAAAATCAGGGAGTGCTACTGCCATAGTAAGTTATCTCCATCAAGTTAATTTACTCTTTGCCAGTTATTATAGTATATACCAATGCTAAATGAGTCATAAACTTTTTACCCACCCCAACCCTCCCCGAACTCGCGGGGAGTCCGTAAGAAATTCACAAATGATGCGAGAATTCTATAGTATTAGCTTCCATGCCCCCATGCTTTGAAAGATAGTGCCAACGCTTTGACGATGTGTTCCAGACTCAAGCCCAAAGACAGGAGTTTAGACACTATCTGGGGGGATTATTGGGAGAAAGGAGAGAAACAACCTATCCGAGAACGCGCAAAAGGCTGTAAATATTTCTTAACAAAGCTTACGCCTTTTGGCCGTCAGAGCTTCCTAGTGCGAACAAACGCTCAACTAAGGGCGAAGCTATACGCGATAATGTGACCATCAGATGTATTTCCCAAAAATAGCTCGGACGATCGCTCAAAGATGAGGTAGGAATTTGATGCACCTAAAAAAGGCTGAATTAAGTTGAGAAATATAGCATATTATTCGAGCGGCGATCGCCAGATAACAGGTGATCGTTCGTCAAAGCTCGCTCGACGTTGTAAAAACTGTTTAAAACCCCAAAAATAATTACATATTTACAAAAATTAGTGCAAGTGACCAGACTTTATATCTCCGAAAAAAAGCGACAAATTTTAAGTAGAGTGTGGCTGTTGGTTTAATAAACCGGACGCTACCTAGGATGTTGTTGCGGCAGCTTAGCTGGTGTATAATTTATGACATATTAGCCAATTTTTTACTTTCCATCCCAAGCTCAAAATATGCTAGGCTAGAATATTTCCAAAGCTTGAGATACACCATGACGTATGTATCAATCATTAGAAGAGTCAGCCATTTCGACTAACCCATCTACGGAATCGTCCTCTCTAATTCTGATTGTGGATGACGATGCCTTGATGCGTTTGCAACTTCGACTGTATTTACAGAAGGAAAAATACCGAGTGGCTGAAGCTAATGATGGGTTGACAGGGCTAGCAGTTTATGAGGAAGTACATCCAGACCTCATCCTGCTAGATGCAGTGATGCCCACTATGGATGGTTTTGCTTGTTGTCAAAAATTATCTGAAGTGGCTCAGAGCGATCGCCCACCTATCTTGATGATTACTAGCTTGGAAGACAAAGAATCTGTCGATCGAGCGTTTGCAGCGGGAGCGGCTGACTATATAACCAAACCAATTCACTGGGCTGTTCTGGGACAGAGAGTGCGACGGTTGATTCAGCAATTCCACTTGCAACAGCAACAAACCCTACTTTACAAACAGCTAGAAGCCGCCAATCGGCAATTAAAATACCTCGCGTCAATTGACGGCTTGACTCAGATTGCCAATCGCCGTCAGTTTGACCAACAGCTAGAGGAGGAGTGGCGACGCATGACGAGGCAGCAAACTCCTTTGTCACTGATTTTGTGTGATATCGATTTATTCAAGCCTTACAACGATACTTATGGACATCAAGCAGGGGATGTATGTTTACAGCAAGTTGCCGCAGCTCTCAATCGCAGTATTAATCGAGCTGGAGATTTAGTCGCACGTTATGGAGGTGAAGAATTTGTAGTGATTTTGCCCGAAACAGAGCTTGAGGGAGCCGTCCAAATCGTTAAAAAAATTCAGGCTTGCATCCAAGCTTTAGCAATAGTTCATAAGAGTTCTCCGAATCATTGTATTACGCTCAGCTTCGGTATTACCAGTGTGATTCCTACCCAAGAGAGCCGGCCAGAAACTTTAATTACTGCTGCCGATGCAGCACTTTATCAAGCCAAAGACCAAGGTCGTAATACTTTTTGCACCAAGATTCATACAGTTAATGAATTCACCCGTTAAATCATAAGGGTAAAAACTATGCCTCTCGTAATTGGGAATAATTATTTTTTAAAAGTTTAGGAAAATATCAAGTCCTGCATGAGTAAGCCTTGATTTTAGTATTAAAGCCTCAATAATCGGTTGTGCGACATTCATGAAAACTGTCAGGGATAGAACGAGAGTGTGTCTACGACAATTTTTTATCAAAATTAGTTTATATTCAGCAAGTAGCGATTCTAGAAGTTTATGGAAAGAGCTAGCTCAGTGCGTGATCAAAGATGGTTTGGTGCGATCGCCCTTCTCACTGGTGCGGGTGTTCTGGGCAACCATTGCAATTTGTCTCTTTTCTTTGGGGTTGATTTCCTCTTTGGCAGTATTCCCATACTGATTATTACTTACTACTTCGGCTGGGGCTGGGGAGGCGTGGCTGGTCTAATTGCAGGCAGCTATACTTATATCCTTTGGCATCATCCATACGCCACGATTATTTTGGTAATTGAGGCTCTGTTTGTAGGGTTTCTTTGCAAGAAGCGCCAACAGCCAAATATCCTTTTATTCGATGGGATTTACTGGTTCTTAATTGGAATGCCCCTCGTTTGGCTTTTCTACGGTCAAATGATGCACATGGAAGCGAATCAGACCATCCTCGTTATGTGCAAGCAAGCAGTCAACGGCATTTTTAATGCCTTAGTTGCCAGCTTAATCATTTCGTATGCGCCGATTTCTCGGTGGATTAGTCCTTCAAAGCATCTCGCCCTCTCTTTACAACAAACTATTTTTCATCTTTTGGTTGCTTTTGTCTTTATTCCAGGACTGATGCTATTAGTTCTTGATGGTAGATACTTTGTTGGTCAAATCCCAACGACGGTGCAAACGGAGTTACAAGCAAACGCAAAAACTATCACTAGCGCAATATCTCGATGGCATCACCGATACCTCACAGCTTTGAACCAATTAGCTGACATATCGCTCATGCCTGAAGCCACCACTGCTACTAATCAAGCGATTCATTCATCCCAGCAGCTACAACAAGACATTCGCCTGATCGAGCAGTTGTTTCCAGATTTCGACACAATTTATGTTGCCGATTCATCTGGAACAATTTTAGCTACTTCTTCTCCTTTAGATCAAACCCGCCGGCGATTGATCGAACAAAGCAGGGAACATCAATCTCTAATTCCCCTGGCTCAAGAGCGGTTGAGACCTTGGATGACTCCTATCCACAAAGATATATTAGTGGACGAACCTCATGTAGGATTGAATGTACCCCTGCAATTTCAAGGTCGTTTTCTTGGGCTGATCCACGGTTCATTAGCATTAAGCCAGATCAAAGCTCTCTACATTTTCCAGAGAAACAATCAGCAACTAGGCATTACATTACTCGATGAAAACAACCGAGTCATTGCTAGTAATCAATCCGACCAAAAGCTTTTGACCAGTGTTCAGGAGTCAAAGGACGGCAGCACTCGCACCTTAGAGGGAACCTTGCAGCAGTGGCTTCCTAGCAATGGCAAGAATCCGATGATCCGTTGGAAAAATTCTCTGTATATACAGGAATTTACTATTAGCTCCGATCTCGACTGGAAATTACGCTTACAAATTCCAGCAGCTCCCTATGTAGAAAATTTACAAAATCGCTACAAGGTTGACTTGAGTATTCTACTCGTCGTCACAATGTTGGCATTTTTGTTTGCAACGTTGGTTAGCGAACGACTGGTCAAGCCATTATCTTATTTAGCTCGTGCGACTACTGACTTACCCAACAAGCTTTCAGAAGAAACATTTGAATGGAAACATACCTCTGTTAGTGAAATCAATGAGCTTGCTCGCAATTTTCAATTGATGGCGATCGCGCTTTATCAAAAATTTAGGGAGATTAAACACGCCAACGCTACATTAGAACAGCGGGTTCACGAACGAACGCAAAAATTATCCAGAATCAATCACTCTCTGAAAGGGGAAATTAAGAGACGTAAACAAGCCGAATCTGAACTAAGAACAAGAGAAGCGGCGATACGAGCTTTATATGAAGTCACTGCTACCCAAAATCTCAATTTTGAGCAGCGCATCCAAGCGTTGATTGACATGGGATGTCAGAATTTGGGGCTTGAAAGTGGCGTCTTGGCTCGTGTGCAAGATAACCGTTATGAGGTGATGGTTGCGCGATCGCCCGATCGAGTCCTGAAACCAGGTGATGTCTTTGATATTAAGCAAACTTTGTGCTGTGAAGCTTTAGACACAAATGAACCCCTAACCATCGAACATATAGGCACCTCAAAATGGCGTTACCATCCTGCCTATCTTGCCCTTGGCATGGAAGCTTATATTGGAACACGAGTTTTAGTTGCAGGCCAAGTCTACAGTACACTCAGCTTTTCTAGTAAATCTCCCCGTGCAGACAGCTTTAAATCTGCCCATGTGGAATTACTGAAGCTGATGGCTCAATGGATTGGTAGTGAAATTGAACGGCATCAGGCAGAAGTCGCTCTGCAAGCGAGTGAAGAGCGGTGGGAACTCGCCCTACGTGGTAGTAATGATGGGGTATGGGATTGGAACGTCAACACCAATGAAGTATTCTTCTCCGCTCGCTGGAAAGAAATGTTGGGCTACGAAGACCATGAAATTCCCCATCACTTGGACGAATGGAGCAAGCGGGTGCATCCCGAGGATCTCGGTTGCGTCATGCAAGTAATTCAAGATCACTTTGAGGGAAAAACTTCTTTTTATACTACGGAACATCGAGTTCTTTGTAAGGATGGGAGCTACAAGTGGATTCTAACTCGAGGGCAGGCGCTTTCGGATGAAGCGGGCCGAGTTGTCCGTATGACTGGTTCTCACAGCGATATTACCGAGCGCAAAAACTTAGAGCAGGAAATTCAAGCCAGAGAGCAATTATTGAATGCTTTTTTTAAAGGAGCTTCCCTAGCAGGGGTGGGGCTGTGTATCCACGATCGGCAGTTGAGATTTTTACAAATCAATGAGGCACTAGCTGAATTTAATGGCCACTCTGTGGAGGCTCACTTAAGTAAGACAACCGATGATATTTTGGGGGAATTTGCTCCTACTGTAAATGCACTGTTACAACAGGTTTTAACGACAGGAAAACCTTCCATCAACTTGGAAATGAGCACAGCACTATCCAGTCAAACGGGTGTCAAGCGCCACTGGCTCGTTTCTCACTTTCCCATTTTCAAGGATGCACAGCAGCCTATAGCAGTGGGTTGCATTCTAATTGAAATTAGCGATCGCAAACGAGCCGAAGCAGAACTGCAACAAATGAGTGCGGCTCTAGAAAATGCCGTGGCAGGCATTTCTCGGCTTGACCCTCAAGGACGCTATATCTCTGTCAATGTGACTTATGCTGCCATCTGCGGATATCAGCCCGAGGAACTGCTAGGGATGGACTGGCAAAAAACCGTTCATCCTGAAGATGTTGAGAAGATGGGGGCTGCTTATGAGCAAATGTTGAGAGACGGCAGAGTCGAAGCGGAAGCTAGGGGAATGCGAAAAGATGGCTCTAGCTTCTATAAACAATTGGTGATGGTTTCTGCTTATGACGAGCAAAATGTGTTTGTCGGGCATCACTGCTTCATGAAGGATATTAGCGATCGCAAGCAGGCAGAAGAAGCACTACAACGACAGTTGCAAAAGGCCCTACTGCTGAAGCAAATTACCCAAGAAATTCGTCAAAGCCTTAATGCTCAGCAGATATTTGCAACGGCTGCTATTCAGATTGGGCAAACTTTTGGGGTCAGTCGCTGCTTAATTAGCACATACCAGGACAATCCACTGGCTCAGTTTCCTGTCGTTGCAGAGTATCTAGGAGTGGGCTCTGGGCCTAGCGGCGAGCATAACCTTCTGGCGGCGAGTCCTGCTTATACAAAACGGTTGATGGCTCAAGATGAAGCGCTCGCCTCCCCGGATGTCTACTGCGATTCATTGGTCACCTGTGCTCATTCAATTTGTACCCGTCTGAATTTGAGATCGACATTAGCAGTGCGAACCTCTTACCAAGGAGAACCGAATGGTGCCATTTGTTTGCACCAGTGCGATCGTTACCGTCATTGGACTACCGATCAAGTGGAGTTGCTAGAATCCGTCGCGGCTCAAGTAGGAATTGCCCTAGCTCAAGCCAAGTTACTAGAGCAAGAAACTCAACAACGAGAAGAATTAACTCTGAAAAACTGTGCCCTGGAGCAAACTAGACGGGAAGCAGAAGCTGCGAACCGAGCCAAAAGTGAGTTTCTGGCGATGATGAGCCATGAAATTCGCACTCCCATGAATGCGGTTATTGGCATGACGGGACTACTGCTGGATACAGAACTCAAGGCTCAACAGCGAGACTTTATCGAGACGATTCGCAATAGTGGGGATACCCTCCTGAGTATCATCAACGACATCCTTGACTTCTCCAAAATTGAGTCGGGCAAGCTGGAGTTAGAAAAGCATCCCTTGAGCTTGAGAGATTGCATAGAAAATGCGATCGACCAACTTGCAGTTAAAGCAGATGAGAAGGATATTGAGTTGGGCTACCTCATCCAGCCTCAGACTCCTAAGTTGATTTTGGGTGATGTCACCCGTCTCCGTCAGATTCTAGTTAACTTGCTCAACAATGCGATTAAGTTTACCGAAACTGGGGAAGTTACCATTTCCGTGGAAGCCTCTCTAGTTGATCCTGACAAAACAATTTCTGAGCCAGGTAACTTGTCAGAAAGCTTGTATGAAATCCAGTTTGCCATTCAAGACACAGGCATTGGCATTCCAGCCAACCGGCTCGATCGACTGTTTAAGTCTTTTAGTCAAGTAGATGCTTCGACGACTCGGCAGTATGGAGGGACAGGTTTAGGTCTGGCGATTAGTAAGCGACTTAGTGAAACGATGAACGGCACGATCTGGGTTGAAAGCCGAGGCCACATCGGAGGAACCCCTTCACCAAAATGGCAAGCCGCTAAGCTTAATCGAGTCACAATGGGTTCTACCTTCTACTTCACGATTGTGGCATCCTCTGTGGCTACTGAGTTAGCGGAACCGATGGAAATGGTACCAGAACTATCTGGCAAGCGTTTATTAATCGTGGATGACCAGCCCACTAACCGAAAGATTCTGACGTTGCAAGCAGAGACTTGGGGGATGCAGAGTCTGGCTGCCCAATCGGCTGTGGAAGCGCTCAATTGGCTTGAGAGTGGAGAAACCTTTGATGTGGCTATTTTAGATATGCAAATGCCACAAATGGACGGTCTCACACTCGCCTCAGCCATCCACCAGCATCCTAAGTGCCACCGTTTACCCCTAGTGTTGCTGACTTCAATGGGCTACCCAGAAGCGATTTCTTCAGCGCTATCGACCCACTTTGCGGCTTTTTTAAGCAAACCCATCAAAAAATCCCAGCTCTATCAAATACTGATCCATGTGCTACAAGCTCAACCGAAAAAAGTTCAACAACAACTTCCTATATCTGTTCAGGATGATATGAAACTGGCCCAGAGACTCCCACTGCGAATTCTTTTAGCAGAAGATCATCTGGTGAATCAGAAGGTGGCACTGCTGCTGTTAGAGCGTTTGGGATACCGGGCAGATATTGCTGCCAATGGATTAGAAGTTTTGGAAGCCCTGAATCGCCAGCCTTATGATGTGGTGCTGATGGATGTACAAATGCCAGAGATGGATGGACTAGAAGCCAGCCGTCGTATTTGCCAGGAGTGGCCGGCTCATACTCGTCCCAGGATTATTGCCATGACGGCAAATGCCATGCAGGGCGATCGCCAGGTTTGTCTTGATGCTGGCATGAATGACTATATCAGTAAACCAATTCGACTAGAGGCTCTCAACCAAGCGCTGAGTCAGTGTCCACCCAACCCGGAACCGCAGCAGGCCCAAAAGGAGGAACCAGATAGCAACAAGCCAGAAATTGATGTGCCAGCAGTTAATCTTACAGAACTGCAAGCTTTCTGTAGCAGCATCGATCAAGATTCAACCCAGATTTTGAGCTTGCTGGCGAACTGCTACTTGGAGGAAGGTCTAAAGTTGCTAGAAGCTATGAAATTAGCGATCGCCCAAGGGGATACTCAAACCCTAAAGCGAGTGGCTCATACCCTCAAAGGTAGTAGTGCGAATCTAAGCGCTGCTCCTCTCGCCCAGCTTTGTCGCAGGTTAGAAGTCATCAGTACCTCTGGTGAACTAGATCAAGCCTCAACCCTATTGGCTCAAATCGAGGGTGAGTACGATCGTGTCAAAAATACTCTCCAACAAGAACTACAAAAGAGCGAAACTAATCTATGAAAGTCCATTAAATAGGTATCTTTTTGCATCAGGACTTAGGCAACTGTCACCTGGATGCCGCAAAATGACTATGCGATCGCATACGCATGATCAAGCCTGGTTCCAAATCTGTTAGCATCAGAATTATTATTCATATATCTCTTCTCTGCATCTGCGTGAATCAGCATCAATTCCTTGTCATCTGCGGTTCATAAATTATATTTTTTATTTTAACTGCAGATACAGACAGACTAACACCGAGTAACGCAGATTAATTAGATCAATTCTGGTTGGAGCGTCCGTGATTGTTGACTATTGACTGTTGGCTGGATTTTACAATAATGACTAATGACTAATGACTAATGACTAATGACTGCTGTCGAAGCGGAATCTCGATCACAAACTCAGTACCTTTCCCCAATTCCGAATTGCATTTTAAAACGCCGCCATGTTTCTCTACCACAATTTGGTAACTAATTGACAGTCCCAATCCAGTACCTTTTCCCACTGCCTTAGTTGTGAAAAAAGGGTCAAATATGCGTTTTCTCATAGATTCCGAAATTCCCGTACCGTTATCAGAAATCCGAATCAGCGCGCTAGGAATAGTACCATTAAGTTGACCGACAGCAGTAGAGATTTTAATTTGAGGAACTACAGATTGACCAGCGAGCAACTTGTTCGATTCCAAAGCATCGATCGCATTTCCAATTACATTCATAAATACCTGATTCAACTGTCCCGCATAACACTCAACTCGATGCAAAATGCCGTATTCTTTCACTAGCACAATGTTGGCACTGTCCGCATTAGATTTCAGCCTGTGCTGTAAAATTAACAGCGTGCTGTCAATGCCCTCGTGAATATCAACCGCCTTCATTTGACTTTCATCAAGACGGGAGAAATTCCTTAAAGACAAAACTATTTGACGGATGCGATCGGCTCCCACCTTCATTGACGATAGCAATTTGGGCAAATCTTCTAGCAGAAATTCCAAGTCAATATCTTCACTTAATTTGTCTATTTTAGGACTAGAATCGGGATATTGCTGCTGGTAAAGTTCCAGCAAACTAAGTAAGCTAGCAGTATATTCACTAGCGTGATTGAGATTGCCGTAAATAAAATTAACCGGATTGTTAATCTCGTGAGCAATCCCGGCTACCAGTTGCCCCAAACCAGACATTTTTTCAGTTTGAATCAATTGAGCTTGAGTGTGCTGCAAATCCTTTAAACTTTGAGCGATTTGTTCTGCTTGGCGTCTGGTTTGAGCCAGCAAATCGGCTTGTTGGATAGCTACGCCTAATTGATTAGCAATCTGAGCTAAAAAGTTAACTTCTGAACTTTCCCAACAGCGGGGCCCAGAATGTTGATACGCTGTCAGCAAACCCCAAAGTTTTTGTCCTACAAAAATCGGCGCTATCGCATAAGCCTTCACCTGAAATTGCTCTAAAATACCGACCACACACTCCGAGTGGCAAACTTGATAGATATCGTCAATGGCTAGAGTTTCATTGTTGGCATATCTGCCGCCTCGGTTTTCCTGCAAATAAGTATCTTGCCAAACTGTACTGATACCTTCCCCTACCAATTTTATCCAGCCATCTTTCACACACTCGGCTACATAATAGCCACTCCAATCAGGATTAAATTGATAGACAGCTATTCTATCAACTTGCATAAACTGACAAACTTCTTGAGTAGCCGTCTTAAAAATTGCGTCGATATCGAGAGACTCCCGAATCTTGGCTACCACTTCAAACAGTATCCGCTGTTGCTCGGCTACCCACTGTAAATAAACTGATTGCTGCCGCGTTTTAGCCAACAAATCTGCTTGTTCTAATCCTACACTCAACTGAATTCCAACTTGCGTAGCAAACTGAATTTCCGAAGTGTTCCAATGGCGCAAACCGCTGCACTGGTGCACGCACAGCAAACCCCAAAGTTCGCTGCCATTCATCAGTGGCATAATCACCTGAGCTCTAATTTGAAATTGAGCTAAAAGAGCAGCATGGCAGTCGGAAAGTCCAGCATTCTCGACATCTGGTAGCACTTGAATCTGTCCCTGACAGTATTTTTTTGCATAGTTTTCGCTAAAGAAATGATCGCGAACTTTTACATCCATTGCCGAAGAAAAACCAGGCAAAACATCTTCGGTAATAAATTCGCCTTCATTAAATTTTAAACTAGGATCGAAGCGATAAATGCCAACTCTATCTGCTTTTAATATCCGTCGCAATTCTGTAGTTGTAGTCCTAAAAATTGTATCTAAATCGAGAGATTGTCTAATCTTAGCAACTACCTCAAACAGTATTCGCTCCTGCTCTGCTGCCCGCTGCAACTCAACTGCTTGCTGCTGAGTTTGAGCGAGCAAATCTGCTTGTTCTAGGGCGATACTGAGCTGAGCGGAAATTTGGGTAGCAAACTTAATTTCGGAAGATTCCCAGTTGCGGGGAGCCGAACATTGGTGTACGCACAGCAACCCCCAAAGGTCGTTGCCTTTCATAATCGGTGCAACTAAAGTAGCTTTGACTTGAAATTGCTCCAATAGTTGCTCATAGCAATCTTGGAGTCCAGCCTGTCTGATGTCGGAAATTGTGTGAATTCGTCCCTGAGAGTAGAGATTGGCATACTTTTCTCCAAAGCAGCGATCCTGCACTTTGACTGCCATTGCTGACACAAAATCTGGCAAAACATTTTCGGAAACGAATTCGCCGTCGTTAAATTCCGACGCTAGTTCGAAGCGGTAAACCGCAACTCTATCGGCATTTAAAGCCCGTCGCACTTCCTGGGACATCGTGCTAAAAATCTTGGTCAAGTCGAGGGATTTCCGCATTTTTGCCACCACTTCAAACAGCACTCGCTGCTGTTGGGTCAACTGCTGTAGTTGAGCGGTGCGCTTTTGAACTTGATTTTCTAAATTTGTGTTAAGTTCCTCTATTTGTTGATCGAGTTGGTAGTGGTTAATAGCATTAGAAAAATGGGTGCCAAAAATTTGCATCAATTCAATTTCTTCAGCCTTCCAGTCGCGAATTTGGGCAGTTTTTGACTCTTTCCACGCTTCAAAAGATATCCGAGATTGGGCAAGCCGCCCGTCGCTATCAAACTGTCTAGCCCAGAGAGTTTCGGTGTCAAATTCTTCTCGAAAAATGGTCAAGTAACCGAATATGTGCTGGCGGGTTCTGAGTGGTACGATTAAAATGCTGCGAATTTTGGTCGCTCGAAATGCAGGTTGCAGGCTTCTCAAACTGCTAATTTGGTACAAGTCGGGAATTACCCAAACCTGTTGCTCGCCGGATTTAAAATATTCGTGCCAGACGCTGTATTGCTCAACCTGGGGGTATTTTGCGGAAATTCCCATCTTCGGCCCTGAGCCGCAAGTGTAGACTGTGAGTTCGCCAGTGGAGTTATCCGAATAGGGAACTCGGTTCGTAACCTTGCTGCTGTCGGAAATGAATGGCGTGGCGAAAATGCACAGCCTGCCGCCCGCGGCGTCTAGTGCTGCTACCGATTCTACCAAAGCCGTTTGGAGTTCAATCGCCGGCTGGGAGTTAAGGGCGGCAGCCACGCGGTTGACGGCAGCTTCCCGTTGAGCTTTCGCCCTCGCTTGGGCGAGGAGGGTTGATTGGGCTATGGCGACGCCGAGCTGATCTGCCACCATCTGAACGCCTTGGAGTTCGTTTTCTCCAACACTCCGGGACTCGGAGTGGTGAGATACCAACAACCCCCAGAATTCTTCGCCGTGAAAAATTGGTACTACTAAGCAAGCCTTAACGCCCAGTGCAGTCAAGTATTCAGCGTGGCAGGGGTCAACCGCACGAAAGTGCATTTGGTCGTCGGGCAGCAGTTGGCCCGAAACCGCCTCGCGGCGCGGACTTTGGCCTAGCTGCCCGGAATCTATATCGACGATCGATCGCACCTGTACTTGCGCGAACAATTCGCGGGCGTGAGGGGGAATATCGTCTGCTGGAAAATGCAGACCCAATAGGGATGGCAAGCGGTTGCCGTTAATTGATTCGGCAATCACTTCACCGCTACCGTCGCTATGAAATTTGTAGATTTTTACTCTGTCTGTTCCCAAGAAGGATTGAACTTCTGCTGCTGTTGCGCTCAGAATTTCGGGGAGTTCTAGAGAGCGGCGAATGCGGTTGGCGATGCGTTCGAGCAAATTTGCTCGATCGAACCTCACCTTGAGATTTTCGATCTTTAATGAGTCCATTATTAATCTTTTGCTTTCCTAGCAATAACAGTAAGCGGCCCACAAGTTTTGTGCCTGTTAAAAAATTTGGCAAGCACAGCCATTTAATAAAATATAAATATCCTGATGCCGATCGTCGATTAGTTTTACACCTGTAGCGATCTGCCTTAAAATTGCAACTTTCCATTGCAACTTTCCATTGTGTGGGATTACAACTTTTGTACTTTAAATATAAACTTTGTACAGCCTGCCTTGCAAGCTCTTTACCCCAACGGACTAAAATTGTCAAGTTTCAAGACTTGCAGAGTCATTCACCACAACCGATGAAGGTCGTACCGAAGTATCTGACTCCAGGATGCAAAAGCTGGCTGAAGAACGAGCTTACGGAAAGAAATAGCATGGAATTCAAAAGGTTAACTCAGAAACCGGGTTTATATGTCTAGGATTGGATCTGCTGCTAGCGGGTTCGGAGAATGGTCGATCGACAATCCGCAGCTTTTTCAGATATTTTTAGATCAAAAAAAAGCTCCTGCCGTTAAGCAGGAGTCTTTTTCAACTAGACAATCAAATCAGAAATAAATTCGATCGATTAGTCTAAGTCTGGCATAGAAAGTACCGCTTCATTTTCGCGATCGATACCCTTCTCAAAGCCAGCGACAGCCGCGCGAGCGCGACCAGCGTGCCACAAGTGGCCGACCAAGAAGAAGAAACCCATCACAAAGTGGAAACAGGACAGCCAAGAACGAGGAGAAGTGAAGTTAAACGAGTTAACTTCAGTCGCCACACCGCCCACAGAGTTCAAAGAACCCAAAGGAGCGTGAGTCATGTACTCAGCCGCGCGGCGAGCTTGCCAAGGCTGAATGTCATTCTTGATTTTGTTCAAGTCCAAACCGTTAGTACCGCGCAAGGGTTCCAACCAAGGGCCTTGGAAATCCCAGAAACGCATCGTTTCACCGCCGAAAATGATTTCGCCAGTAGGAGAGCGCATCAGGTATTTACCCAGACCGGTGGGGCCTTGTGCAGAACCGACGTTAGCACCCAAGCGTTGGTCGCGGATCAGGAAGGTCAAAGCTTGCGCTTGAGAAGCTTCCGGGCCCGTCGGGCCGTAGAATTCGCTGGGGTAAGCAGTGTTGTTGAACCAGACAAAGCAGCAAGCGATGAAGCCCATCAGGGACAAAGCACCCAAGCTGTAAGACAGGTAAGCTTCGCCAGACCAGATTAAGGCGCGGCGAGCCCAGCCGAAAGGCTTGGTCAAAATGTGCCAAACACCGCCAGCGATACAAATCAGGCCAAGCCAGATGTGACCGCCGATGATGTCTTCCATGTTGTTGACGCTGACAATCCAGCCTTCGCCACCAAAAGGAGAGCGAACCAAGTAGCCAAAAATCACAGCCGGGTTCAGGGTGGGGTTCGTGATAATACGCACGTCCCCGCCGCCTGGAGCCCAAGTGTCATAGACACCGCCGAAGAACATAGCCTTAGCAACCAGCAGCAAGCAACCGCCACCCAACAAAATTAGGTGATAGCCGATGATGTTGGTCATCTGGTTCTTATCTTTCCAGTCGTAGCCGAAGAAAGAAGAGTATTCTTCGAGAACTTCCGGGCCGCGAACGGCGTGATAAATGCCGCCCAAACCGAGAACTGCAGATGAAATTAAGTGAAGAACCCCGACTACGAAGAACGGGAAGATATCAGTGACTTCACCGCCAGGGCCTACGCCCCAACCCAAAGTAGCGACGTGGGGCATCAAAATTAAGCCCTGTTCGTACATGGGCTTTTCTGGGATAAAGTGAGCGACTTCAAACAAAGTCATTGCACCGGCCCAGAACACGATCAAGCCAGCGTGAGCGACGTGGGCGCCCAGCAGTTTGCCGGAGAGATTGATCAAACGAGCGTTGCCAGACCACCAAGCGAACCCGGAGGATTCTTGGTCGCGACCGCTTGCGTAGGAATTAGAGAGCGTTACCACCCGGTAGAACCTCCAACGATTTTAGATTTTGGATTTTGGGTTTTTTTGTTCCCTAGTAGGGCACGGGAGTACCGCACCTGCGCCGGGGAATAGGGATTTGGATTTCAGATTAAGTTAAAAAAACTAAATTAATCTGAAATCCAAATCCTGATTTTTTTAAAGTGCGTTACCGCGAGGCAGAACTTCTTCAGGGAAGATGAAGTTTTCGTGGGGTTGGTCTGTCGGAGCCATCCAAGCACG
>NZ_JAUBOS010000132.1:0-4024 GCF_036700365.1 Microcoleus sp. w2-18bC1 | reverse complement strand
ATAGATAGTCTAGATGGAAGCTCATAATGGTAAATGTATTAGTATGTACATTTTACACCATAAACTCAGGAGAGCCATATTATCCAGGAAAGGCTATAAAGTAGAAGCTGCATCTAGCGGTCAAGAGGCACTCGATGCTGTGGATTTGGCTCAGCCTGACTTGATTTTGCTCGATATTATGATGCCCGATATGGATGGCTATGAAGTTTGCAGTCGCTTGAAAGCGAACGCTAGCACTCGTGGCATTCCCATTATTTTTCTGAGTGCTGTGGTACAAGCTTCTGAGAAGGTGAAAGCCTTTAATGCTGGCGGGGCGGACTACATTACTAAACCTTTTCAAACCGTAGAGGTGGTAGCTAGGGTAGAAAATCAATTGCGGCTGCGGGAACTAGAGTTGCAACTGAGGGATAAAAATCTGATGTTGCAGCAGGAAATCGCCTATCGGGAACAGGCAGAAATGGAAACGCGCTTGCTGTTGGAAAAAACCAAGTCTCAGAAAGAAAAAATTGAAGAATTGCTATTAAATATTTTGCCGAAACCGATTGCAGATCGCTTGCAGGAGGGACAAAGCATAATTGCTGACAGCTTTTCGGAGGTCAGCGTTTTATTCGCCGATTTGGTGGGATTTACGAATTTTGCCTCTCAAAAAAGTGCGACAGAAACGGTGAAAGTTCTCAATCAAATTTTTAGTCTATTTGACGAGTTATCGTTACGGCACGGTTTGGAGAAAATCAAAACTATGGGTGACGCTTACATGGTAGTCGGCGGTTTGCCAGAACCGCAGGAAAATCATGCTTTTGCTATTGCCCAAATGGCGCTGGATATGCAATCTGCTGTCGCTAGCTTCAATGTCCAAAACAATCACAACTTTAGTCTCCGCATTGGCATAAATATTGGTGGGGTGGTGGCGGGAGTCATTGGTTTAACTAAATTTAGTTACGATTTGTGGGGGGATACAGTAAATGTTGCTCAGCGGATGGAATCAAGCGGTATTCCGGGGGAAATTCAGGTGAGTGCTGCGGTTTACGATCGTTTAAAAGATAAATTTTTGTTTAAAAAGCGCGGTGCTGTTGAGATTAAAGGTAAAGGAGAAATGATCGTTTATTTGTTGGTGGGGCGAAATTAGTTATTAGTCAGTTGACAGTTGGCAGTTGACAATTCCCAATTCCCCATTCCCCATTCCCCATTCCCAATTACCACTCATCGTTGCGTTTGTTGCTGTAAGTTTCCCAATCGTCTTGTTGCGGCGGCTGATACAAGGATTCTTGTTCGACTTCTGGTTCCAATTCCGCTGACATTTCTAATTCTGGTTCCGATTCTTGCTGATAGATGTTCAGAGGTTCGACAACGCGGGCGATCGCATCTTTGACAAATGCTTTGACAAACTCGTCTTTCCGATTTAACTGAAACTGCCTTTGCACAACTTCGGTAATGCCACCATCGCCCCAATCTTGGTCATGGCGGAAATATTCAATAAAACTTTTCCCGGCAATTCTGGTTAAATAAGCCGCACTGACTGCTTGAATTGCTTTGCCAAGTACAAACCCGGCTACGCTTAACTGCAGCGCCCTAGACACTACTTGAATTACGCCTTCAACTATTCCCAAACTTGCTAGGGTTTTTGCTAGAGACAATGCCAGTTCTTTCGCGCGATCGATATTTAATTCGCAGCCGTAAATCTTAGCAATTTCTACTACCATTTGAGCGTTAACTGCTGCTGTCGCTAACAAATCCACAACTGGCAAAGGCGTGACAGCAATTACTCCGGCTCCGATCCACTGAAATCGCTCTACTGCCTTATCAGCTTGCCGCCTTCTTTGAGCATCAATTAACTTGCGCGCTTGGTCGCCCAAGTGCTGAGATTGCAGCAAAATATTGTCCGCAATTAAGTCTTCGCCTTCGGCTCGCAAAATCGCAGCGACACGCCGAATTAATGGCATAATATCCGGGTATGGCTGAAAAATTGTGCCGTCTTCTAGTACAACTTTTTGCGGATTGGCGCTAATCGCGACTACATCCATTGCTGATACAAAACCTTTGACTCGCTGCCGCAGTCGATCGAGAATTTCATCTCTATCGGTGTCGGGATAAAGGTCAACTTTATTAAAAACCACGATCGACCTTTTGCCAATTTCCGCCAAAGTCCGCAGCGGTTCGTACTCGGATTTTCGCAAATCGCCGTCCAAAACAAATAAGATCAAATCTGCCCTCGCCGCCAACTGCCTCGCCAATTCCTCTCTGTAAGTCCCCGCAACTCCCGCTTCCAAGATACCTGGGGTATCAGTAATTGCTAATTCTCGATCGATTCCTTTCAATTTTAGAGTGTAAGTTTCTCCAACTTCGGTAGTTCCCATCGGCGCGCCCACCTGTCCAGCCATCCGCCCCACCAACGCATTGACAGCGGAAGTTTTGCCCGCAGAACCGGTGCCGAAAACAACTACTCGAACGCTGCCCCTAGCCATGCTAGCTTCAATTTCGCGGGTTCTCAACAGCAAAGCTTGCCGCGCTACTTCATCTTGAATACGATCGACTTGTTGCCGAATTGCTTTGAGATTTTCCGAAGCTGCTTCACTTTTCACAACAGGAATCTTCGGAGTAATCGGCCGTTTTCCCTTAACTTTCTGAGGGCGTTGCAGCAACCTAAAATAGTAAAGCAGCGCAAAAATTAGCGTTCCCAAAAGTACAATTATCAGGAAAATCAGCAAATTAGCCAGCAGCGGAGAGGCAGACCACGCAACTTGACTGTAAAGCCCTGTTAAGGAACTCACCAGCCCAATAATCAGCCCCAGGGCGAGGCAGAAAGCAGCAATTAAGGTTAACAGGCGCGGCAAAGGCATGAGGGGAGTGGCAAATAAAAGGGTTATGCTTTGATTTTTACATTACGCTGATCGTCATCAGTCATTGCAAATCTAAAATCTAAAATCTAAAATGGCGAAGCGCCCGTTAGCGTTAGCGAAGCGATCCGAAGGAAAGCCCGTCCCTACGGGGGCTACGCCAACGAAGGGTATCGTACTGTGCGAGCCCGCCAATCGCGATTCTGCTTGTCCAGCAGGCGCGGTTTGCGGAGTTTGAGCGCCAGCGGGACGGACAAGTGCGATCGCGCTCTTGCTGCAATTGTAGCTTGCACGATAACTCACCTACAGTTTATCGCCCGCCGCAACTGCAGGCTGGTTTATTTGCATTTACCTACTTATTTATTCGGTGATTTATTCGATCGCGAGTCGAGCCATACTTTTTTATTAAGAATAAAATATCGCATGAAGTATCCAGAAACCCTATTTCTTAAGGTAAGTGCCTCCTGGAAGCTCCAAAAGCGGAAACGAAAAACCGGGTTTCTTAGGCAACGTAAGAGCATCTTAATTTACAAAAATTATCACATAAAACATCAATGCGGTACTCTCAAATTAGCCGCGAGTTAAGTTAGACTGAATTGTCAGTGCGTGAATTATTCACAGGTTAGCATCTATGCAGCTCAAACATCTAAATCAGCCTTCACAAGAACTCTCTACCTCTTGCGAGCATCACATCAAAGAGAGCCAGCCAGTCAAGCCCAATTATTTCGCTCACATAGCCCATTCCTTGGGCAACCTCAGTATTCGCGACAAAATCAGCATTGGGTACGCACTGGCTCTTTGTGTTGCGATTGGAGGAACGACTATCGGGATGTTGGTGGGAACTCATTACTATCGCAGAACTAACAATCAAGTACACATCGATCGAGAAACTCAGCTTTTAAATAAGTTACAGGTGGCTTTACTGCGAACTAAAAATAGCCAAGAATGGCTTATTTACGGGCTAGAACAGCCCAAAATTTTTGACAACAAATACGAACAACTACAAAACAATATTTACAACTTGAAGGTGTTATTATCTGAAGTCAAGAACTCTAAATACATGGAAGACATAGAAGGTATAGAAAAATTTAAAAAAACTTGCGATTCGCTATTGTCTAATTAGGGCTTGCTGAATATATCGCCCGCGTGTTACGTGGCCTGGGTTATTTGATCGCGCGCTCAATAGTAAA
>NZ_JAUBOS010000044.1:0-49241 GCF_036700365.1 Microcoleus sp. w2-18bC1 | reverse complement strand
TTGGGTTAAGGAAAATTGTAGCGAAAATGTTGGGCGGAGTGAAACGGAGGGTTCGTTCCACGGGCCCAACCTACGCAGGATCTGTTTTTAGCACTAACCCAAGCGTATTGAGTTATAAGAATCGATGCCGGATTTGTGAACTTCTCTCTTTCTTCTCTTTCTGCTCTTTCTTCTATCTCTCTGCGTCCTCTGCGCCCTCTGCGGTTTGTCAAAAAAATCTTGTTCACCAAAGAAATAGCCTTCCTATTTCTACACAATATCTCGCTTTCATGCAGTATTCTTCCTGTTAATTCCCGACGGGAAAAACTCTCTGTAATAACTCTATAAGTAGACGAGCATAAATCAACGCAACTTGTATTTTTTTTTGATTAGTACCCAATCCCGGCTAGCAATATTTAATTAGGCCCGCCTAGATGTTGCGAGTGCATTCTTTTGGAGAGCAACTGTTCTTCCAAGGCGGCAATTCGATTGTAAGCTGCTGTTAGCTGAGCTGTTAAACGCTGGATTTGAATCTCTGCGCTCAGCTCTTTTTCCAAGCTTTGAGAATTCTTGTCGAAGTAGCTGTCATCTAACAGTATGTCCTTGTGTTCGAGGAGGCCGTCGAGACTGCTGTAGCTTTGATAGGGCGAGGTTTGGTTATTTCCTACCGTTCCAGAGCGATCGTTTCTCTGTTGCTGGGTCAGCTTCGTCTCCTTGGCAGACTCCAAGAGCTTTTCATTGAGGTTTTCTATGAGTTTGTAGAGGGCCTCGACTTGTTGGCTCAATACTGTAACTTGCTGGCGGAGCGCTTCCATACAATCATCCTTTGGCTCGTAACTTAATATCTTTACATTTTATGTAAATCTTTACATAACTTGGATTTATCACTAAATTATTTAATTTTTGACGTAATTGTTGTGTTCCCAATCCTGACGGTAGATTTAGGGAGGCAGCTTGAAGATAATCGCTCGCCATTCGTGAGTCGATTGTAGATTGTAGATTTTAGATTTTAGATAGTCTTGGACACAGGAACCGGGTGGGTTAACCCCCATACTTCGTTCAAACCTTCAATCAGAGCTAAAACGTCGGGTTTCTGAGAGTCGGATCGCAGAGCGTCCTATTAGATTGACTGCGCTCTCGCCAGTGCTTTCAGGATTCAGATGAATGAATTTTTAGTTTTTTTAGTTATTAAGCTGTCGCCGATTTAAAAATATTTTTTTACTTCGGTTGTGTGAAAAGCCTCATCCAACTGCAGATGGCAGCGCTCTTGTTGTTTCGTTATATTAAAAAATGTAACACAGATGCGGTCGATCGACCCGGCTGGCGAGCACAACAGGCTCAAAGGAACTTGCAGCAGAGAAATTAGGCGTTAAGTTGAGGAGTTTTTGGCATCGGAAAGCTCGATCGACAAGTTAGAATGTAAAATCAGGGCAAGAGCCAAACAGACTCTCTTAGCAGCAGAACCGAGTACAATGGCTCTGTGTTTGAGGAAGAAATAAGACAAAATCGGCGCCCACTACCGGACTCGAAAAACAATTATTTCCCGGGCTGTAGAACACAAAACGATGGGTCAATATTTAGAAAAGCGGATTCACAGGTGAAACGAAGGTCTTTGCTATTGGGGGCCGCCACCCTAACTTTAAGTCAATTGGCGGCAGGGTGCGACTCGAAGCCCATTCTCAAAATTCGATCGCTCAAAAACGGTATTCCGGCCCAACTGGTAAGCAAATTTAGCCGGGATGTACAACCGTCTCCGCTTTTGCAGGTAACGCAAGAAGCACAATTAAAAGAATTATTCGCCCTGTTGCAGGAGTGGAAACGGGTTCCCGAATCAAAAAATCAAGCTAACTTGGTGATGTTGGGAGATTACTGGCTGACTTTAGCAATTAGGCAAAAATTGATTAAGCCGATCGATCCTGCTAAATTTGCTAATTGGCCACAATTGCCCGAAAGATGGCAAAAACTCGTCAGGCGCAACGATGAGGGTAAATTAGATCCTCAAGGTAAAGTGTGGGCTGCACCTTACCGCTGGGGAAGTACGGTAATTGCCTATCGAACCGACAAATTTAAGGCTTTGGGGTGGACTCCGACAGATTGGAAAGACTTGTGGCGAGTCGAATTGCGCGATCGAATTTCTCTGCCGGACAGTCCCAGAGAAGTTATCGGTTTAACATTAAAAAAACTCGGCAAATCTTACAATACCCAGCAATTAGATCAAGTCCCAAATCTTAAAAAAGAACTAGCAAATCTGCACCAACAAGTTAAATTTTATAGTTCTGACGCTTACCTGCAACCATTAATTTTAGGCGATACTTGGTTAGCTGTAGGTTCATCTGGGGACTTGCTGCCGCTGCTGCAAACTCAAAAGGATATTGCTTTAGTAGTTCCGGTTTCGGGAACTGCACTTTGGACGGATTTGTGGGTACAACCAGCATCAGGGAATCCAGTTTCTTTAGTGGAAAAATGGATTGATTTTTGCTTGCAGCCTCGGGTTGCTCCTCAATTATCTTTGCTGGCTAAGGCTAGTTCGCCGATAATTGTCGGCATGAAATCCGAAGATTTGCCGGAAGCTGTTCGCACTAATTCTGTGTTGTTGCCGGATGCTAAGATTCTTGCTGCTAGCGACTTTCTGCTGCCTTTTGGGGATGCGGGGATCTCGCTGTATCGATCGCTCTGGCAAGAAACTAGGCAAGTAGTGAGAAGTTAAATTACAGTGAGGTACATAGCTCTTATAAGGACACTAATCTAAAAGCCTTTCACCCTTCCTCGAAGACCTGGATTTGAGAGAGATTCTAAATCAATCCGACAGTTAAGCCGATCGCCCTTGCACGAATAAACTGCCAAAGCAGTGCCTTGACGGTTGCAAACTCGCACATTGTAACCATAATCGTTGGCGACAGTGCCAAAGCGGTTAACAAACTGATAGCGTTCCATATAATCGAGCAAACTCCAAAGTTGGCGGTTGACTATGATAATTACCCAAGCATTACCGGGATCGACAAACCAGCGATCGAGCAATTTGCCGCCAAAGAGTTTTTGAGCTAACCACAGACTCGGCACGCTTTTTTCGGTTTGCGAAAGCGGGGGCGACGGGAAATTAGCAGCGCTGCCAGTAGGGCAGACAGGCTCCTGGGAAAAAGCCGCAGATTGCTCACCCAGCAAGGTTCCGAGGCACGCAGAACCCGTTATCAGGAACAAAAATAAACTTTTTGTCAAAATGCCGTGCCTGCGGCGGAAAACTTGATTATTGTGGCGAAAGTTTTGGTAATTCATAAATTTGTAAGTGCCGATTTTTCACAAAAGTTATCTGTTAATATCGAACCCGGTAAAATAGGTTTGTAGTGAGTAATTTAGTATTCACAAAATAAATTTTGATTGCTGAAGTTCTTACTGTGAACTGGGACAATAATTGTTGTTAAAATTCCGATCGCTTAAACAATGAAGCAGGCAGACAAGCAGTAAAAGTAGAACCGCAATCTAACTCGCTAGAAACTTCAATATCGCCGCCCATCATCTGACAAAAACGCTGACTGATAGTCAGTCCCAAACCCGTACCGCCGTACTTGCGAGTAGTTGAATTGTCCGCTTGAGTGAAAGGTTGGAACAGGCGCTCTTGCTGCTCTGGTGTCATGCCGATACCCGTATCCGTCACGCGGAAAATTAAAAAATCTGCATCCAAAATTAACATTTGAGCAACTCTCGGTTGATATTTATTTTTTAATTCTTCACTGCTAATTCTTTCGACAGTAAGTACGATCGCCCCATTAGCAGAAAATTTAGCAGCATTGCTGAGCAAATTCAGCATTACCTGCCGCACTTTCATCAAATCGCCGTGCATCGCGCCGACATTGGCAGAACTCAATACTTCCAAAGTATTGCCGTTTTTATCCATGAGCGGTTTGATAGTTGTTATCACCTCCTCGATTAAGCCTCCAACATCGAAGCTTTCGAGGTAAATCTCCATCTTGTCAGCTTCAATTTTGGAAATGTCGAGAATGTCGTCAATTAGCCGCAGCAAGTGTTTGCCAGCAGTGCGAATTTTGTCTAAATCCGAGACAACCTGTAAGTTGCCTAACTCTTCGGCATCTTCCGCTAGCATATCGCTGTAGCCGATAATCGCGTTGAGGGGAGTGCGTAACTCGTGGCTCATGTTTGCCAGAAAAGCACTCTTGGCGCGGTTGGCGAGTTCTGCGGCTTCTTTGGCCAACTGCCACGCTTCCTCAGCGTCTTTGCGTTCGGTGATATCTCGCAGCGTCGCCACCACCGCTTCGACGCTGCCGTCTGTCGCACAAACCGGGCTGAGAATGTACTCGTAGTCGCGGGTTCCCCAGTTTGCCGTGGGGACAATTACTTCGCCTTTCTTGGGTTCGGCTGTGGCAAATATGCCCTGGCATTCTTGGTGAACCCGCTGCATAATTGTTGGCGACCAGCCTAATTCCTGCCAGGTTTTGCCAATCATTTCTCTGGGGTTCATGCCGGCAGCTTGAGCGGCGGTGCGGCTGACATAGGTGTATTTTCCCGATCGATCTACTAGAAAAATTAGGTCAAGAGAAGCGCCGAGAATCCCGTCAACTGTTCGGGCGTGTCGGGCTACCTGAGCCGTCATTTGTCTAACGGTGATGGCGCCGCGGACTCTGGCTGCGAGTTCAAACCGCAAGAGTTCGTTGGCTTGTTTGAGGAATAGGGTGCGCTGTTCGACTTCTATTTCTAGTTCTGCTTTGGCTTTTTCTAGGGTGAGTTCGGCAAGTTTGCGAGCGCTCACATCTGTAGAAATTGTACCGACTGCATAAACTTTACCTTCGGAGTTGCAGAGGGGAAATTTCAGAGAAATATAAGTGTGCGGGCCGTCGTCTTGAGGGATGAGTTCTTCGATGGTTAGGGGCGAGCAGGATTCGAGAACTTTCAGGTCGTTTTCTCGCAAGGCTGCTGCTTTGTCTTGGGGAAAAATATCGCCATCGGTTTTCCCTGTTATTTGCTCTTTTGCGATGTCGAACAAATTGTCAAAATGGCGGTTGGTGAGCAGGTATTTTCCGTCAACATCTTTGATGTAAATTACTGCTGTTGAGTTGTCTAAAATCGCTTGCAGCAGTGCTTCGCTCTTTCGCAGGGCTTTTTGAGTATTTTGGCGATCGAGTATTTCTGGCTGCAATTCCCTGTTGAGGCGATTTAAGTCTTGCCAAGCTTCCTGGACTAGATTTAAGGCGATCGCGCTTTTTTCTAATTCTGTATTTTCTGTATTTACCTGTCGCGACTGGTTTGAGACGGAGTTTTCGGGCAATTCTAGGGGTTGGAAAGCGAGCGGGATGTGGGGATTTGCGATCGGGAGAGCGCCCTGATTTTTTTTATATCGAAAATCGACCGCTAATTTACCGTTTAAACTCGATTTTTTAGGGAATAAATCGGGGAATTCGCCGAAATTTAAATTGTCATAAATTATATCAAATGTCCGCGATCGCTGCGGCGGTTCGGCGCTGGAGTTAAATGCCCAATTCCCGTCTGCTGTTGATAAATCTGAGTTAGCGGGTTTAGCAATCCGGCGAGTGACGGCAACTCCCAAGGCGAAGGGGACAACGGCAGCCGCAGACATTGCCAGCAACCAGTTGTTGCCCCACCAAGTTGCGATCGAGGTTTTCGGGATGCCCCGAACTAAAATTGCTGCGGGTTTTCCCGCTAAATTGCCAAGGGATTTGGCAGCTACTGTATAAGTTTGAGTGCCTATTTGTACGTTTCCGGCGACTGGTTTGCCGGCGGCGAGTGCAGATTTCAGCAGCGATTTTTCTGCCAGCAAGTCTGGTAACTGTTGTTTTTTTGTAACTGCTTGCGAATTTGCCAAGACAAATTTGCCGTCAGCCAGCGGTGCGTAGATAGCCTGATATCCGCCACCCTGTAACTTGAGCATTTCGCTGCTAGCAACTGCCGACGTTTGGCTGATAATTTTTCCTAACACTAAGGCAGCAATCACTGTCTGAGTTTTTGGATCTTTTACGGGAATTGCTGCGTAGTGGACGAGAACAGGGCGAGATCCCTTTCCGCGTGGCAAAGATCCAAATTGTTCTTGAACTTCCGATTTTGCAATGATTTCCGTAGCTGTAATTGGGTTTTTTGCACCAAATGCTCGATCGACTATTTTTTGCAGGTTAAAACTTTTTCCCTTCTGGTTGGAGTTGACGCTAACCACTATCTGCCTGTTTTTTCCCACTAATGCCGCGCTGTCTATTTCCCCTGTTTTGACTTGATTTTCTAGAATTTGCTTGACAGATTTTTGCAAATCTGATACTTTTTTGCCACTGTTGTAAGCTAAGGCTGTTTGGGCGATCGTTTTGCGGTCAGAGGAGTTTTGCAAACGGTCGGTGGCGCGATCGAGTTGGAGATTGTAGTTAATTTCACTAAGGCTCAGTTCTGACTTTGCTTGATTTTGCAGTTGATTGTTTGCAACGGCCGATGTTAGCAAAAGTGCTGCTCCCGTTAGCCCAACTGGCAAAATTGTTTGTAAAGCCACCAGTCCAATTAGCTGTTTTCTGGTGACGGACAAGTTGTAAGTGGACGGATTGAAAGCTGCTTTCAATCTTCTTTCGGAAGTCGCAACTTTAGTTTGCTGCAGACAATGTTGCTGGCTGTCGTTTAACTGAGTATGAGCCATAGTAGTAGATGCGAGATCGGTTGTAGATGACAGGCCATCAATTAATCGGACAGGGAATTAATTTTAGATTTTAGATTTTAGACTTCGGCGTGAGCGAGCCGTTGAACGATTTTATATTTTATATCGAGTTCGGTTAATCACTTATCATAAAATTGTTCGCTCTCGCCACCGCCAACTAAGCAAACAATAAAATGACTGGTATTCTCAAAGAAATCAGTTTCTATGTGTTAATCAGATTGTGTTATTTAGTTGCTTTTACATATAGTATCGGCTCCTATTTAAAGTGTGTTCGGAACATCCAAATGAGTGCTTTCACAGGAGTGTTCGCGGTTAGAGGTAAGCTTTGCTGTGCAAGATACTCGCACTCCTCAAAAACGCTTTTTGCAAAATCGGGATGCTCTCGCATACAGTCGTAAAACGAAGTAGTTTCTCGATCGACTGTATCGTAAATTCAGTTAAACTGAGATGTTGCACCATTCTCAATAAGGTTTTTATGGGCTGGCTCTCCTGCCCAACCCCTACTCCCCACAAGAAATTAATTCTTTGTGGAACAGGCCGGAAAGCCTGTTCTTGAGAATAGTGCAAGATGTAAGGTTAAACCCAAGTTTAGCGTAATTATTGCAAAACTTAGATACGCTCGATCGCCTTTTCCCTGCTTCACATTTTTTTCAATCCCACAACCGCCTGCCTGCTTTGCCACCGAGTCGCTGGTGAGTATCTTTGACCAACGTTGGGATGTCTAACTCTTCGGGACACCGGGGCAAACATTCGCCGCAATCGGTGCAGCGGTTGCCTTTGCTGCCGGGAAACCAGTGTCCAGCATTTTCAAACATGGCGTAGCGGTATTTGCCAAAGTCAGTCATGTCGAACCCGACAGCGAGATTGCGGAGTCGCAATACTTCGGGAATGTTGATGTTTTCCGGGCAAGGCAAACAGGCATAGCACTGGCTGCATTTGTCGGTTTTCAAAGTGTCTGCAATAGCCGATTCTAGCCGATCGAACGCAGCGATTTCGGCGTTGGTGAGGGGAAAGTCGCGATCGCAATATTTCAGAGGTTGCTCTAATTCTGTCGCATTTGCAGCCCCCACACTCAAAGTCCCAATCCTAGTATCGCTGAGTAAAAACCGATAGTTTAACTCTAAGGGCGAGAAAGGCGAGCACAATTGTGCGAGTGTTTCCGGGGGCGTGTAGAGTTGCCCTCCTTTATCGGCTGGGGAAATGATGAAAACGCCCATATCTTTGTCTTGGGCGAGTTCAATTGCCGGGGCGTTGCGCTGAAAAAAATAGTAATAATGCAGGTTGACAAATTCAAACAAATCTGTATTTATTGCAGCCAAAATCAGATCCAGAGGCCCGTGAGTCGAAAAGCCGACGTGCCGAATGCGACCATCAGCCAGGGCTTTCCGTACAGATTCCATGCAGCCTGTGGGCGATCGCACAATCGCCAAATGTTCCCAAGTATTCAAACCGTGAATTGCCAGACAATCGATATAGTCTAAATTCAGACGTTTGAGGGATGCGTCGATACAGCGTTCCATTGCTGCTGCATCCTCGGTTGGGGAAATTTTTGTAGTGACGTGGAGGCGCGATCGATCGACAGACAAACCAGCCGAAAGGGCCGCGCCAAGATATTCCTCGCTGAAACCGTAACCTGCCGCCGTTTCCAGGTGATTGATTCCCTGAGACACCGCCTGTTGTACAGTCTGACAGGCAGTTTCCTCAGAAGCCAAATAGCGCATGGTTCCCAAGGAAAATACAGACAGGTGCAACTCCGTTTTGCCAAACCGTCGATAGCGCATAAAGTTTAGGAAGTTTCGCCTGGGCTGAAGCCGCTTCTCTTAATCAAATCCTCTGGACGGAGGTTTGAGATAAATTCCCGGAAGGCCCGGCGTTCGGCCTCATCAGCATCTCGATCAACCGGTATCGAAGCATCAGCGACGACTTCTTCCATCACCCAGATGGGGCAGTTCGTACGCAGGGCCAGGGCGATCGCGTCGCTAGGTCGGGCATCGATCTCTTTTTTAACTTCTCCCTGACGGACGATCAGGACGGCATAGAACGTGTTATCTTGCAGCGAGTGAATAACTATGCGCTCCAAGGTAAGACTCCATGCCTCTAAAAAATTGACCATCAGATCGTGAGTTAAGGGCCGAGGAGGCTTGTGGCCTTCGATCGCGCTAATAATAGCCTTTGCTTGCTCCTGACCGATATAAATAGGCAAAGCCCGTCGCTCCGTAGCGTCTCTCAATAGGACAATAGGACTGCGCGTGGCTGCATCTAAGGCAATTCCAGCGACTTTCATTTCAATCATTCGATCGGCCTCATAGAATTAAGAAACTGTAAGGCAGTAGAGAACTTGGACATAAAGATCACCTAAATCCAGTATGACTTGATCTTCGCCGGAATCTGCAACAGATCTGGGACTATCGATTTTAGATTTTAGATTTTAGATTTTCGATTGACTCGGGGGGAGAGGGGACGGCAAAAGCTGCTGTGTCTGGTTTATGGCTGTGGTTTCATGTAAATAAGCGATCAACTACGGATCGGGGACTGTCGATTTCCAATTTTAGATTTTAGATTTTAGATTGACTCGGGGGGAGAGGGGACGGCAAAACCTCCTGTCTATGGTTTGTCTCTATGGTTTCATGTAAATAAGCGATCGACTACGGAAAAATACTTATGTTTACAGGACTAATTCAATCTCTCGGAAAGCTGAAGTCGCTAGGCAACGATTATTTCCAAATTTCCTGCACATCAAACAACTCCTACCAGATTTTACAAGATTTAGCCATTGGGGACAGCGTAGCCGTGGATGGAGTTTGTTTGACGGTAGTGGAAGTTCTGCCGCAAGGTTTTGTCGCCGTCGCTTCGCCAGAAACTCTCCGGCGCACAACTCTGGGATCATTCCCCGATGCTTTGGTGAACCTAGAAACCTCCCTGCGCGCCGGTAGCAAATTGGGGGGACATTTCGTGACGGGGCACGTAGATGCGATCGGCACTTTAGCAACATCAACCCAAACCGCGAACGCTTGGGAGATGCGGTTTACTGCCCCACCAACAGCAAATTCGGGATGGCAACGTCAAATCGCACCTTACATCGTTTCCAAGGGCAGTATCGCCGTCAACGGCATCAGCTTAACCGTGGCCGATTGCGATGCTGACGGCAATTGGTTTGAAGTTGCTGTCATTCCCCACAGTTTTGGTGAGACAAACCTCAGCTATTTGCAACCAGGAAGTTTAGTAAACTTAGAAGCAGATATTCTAGGCAAATATGTCGCCAAATTTCTCCGCAGCGGCTCAAAATCTCATCCCGAACCGTGGGAAGAAACCCCCACAATCAACAGTTTGGGAACAATTACACCAGAATTCTTAGCAGAACACGGATTTATCTAATCTGTGGGTACGCATCGCGCACCTTGCTAATATCTGAGATATTACACCATCCTCAATAAGCCTTTTACGGGCGGGTTATCCTGCCAACCCCACAAAAAAACTCACTGTTTGTGGAACAGGCAGGTGAACCTGTTTTTGAGTTGTAGAAGGTATCAGGAGCGAATTATTATATTAATAATTTACTGGTCAAAGCAGACCCACCCTACTAAATCTTACAGCACATTGAGCGATAAACACCTCAAATGCTTGGCTATCAATCGAGTTGTCTATGGTCATGATTAATGCCACTACTCGCTGGAAACTAATTGCACCAATTACTGTGACTTTCTTGCCACGATAAAAAGGTTTGACCGCATAGGCTGTCGTTCCTCTTTGGGAACGTCCATGAGTTCTGGTTAAACAAGCGTAATACTCCAGTCTAATCTAAAAATACTAGATTTTTTTGGTCCATATGCTTGACTTTTTCCCAATACTATAACTTTAATTCCATGACTGTTTCAGTGCCGAATTGGCTACTTCTCACTGTTTTTTTTACGATTTAATCCCAACTTTTGTAAGGCGTTACACATGGCTGTTTTACCCACCCAATTTCCCGTTTTCTGGGCAAATAACTCACACAATTCTAGTAAGGTTGCATCGGGATGTGCTGCCACTATTTCTCTCAAAGAAGCTGTGGAATTATTCAAATGACTGTATCTCGGTTTACCACTCTCGTTTGGGCTGTAAATTCCCCTCAATTTTTTGTTGCTTGACCAGTTTCTGAAAAGAGCTTTTACTGACGGAAAATATCGCTGCTGTTTTTCTCATGGACAGCTTCTGATCTTGATGTGCTGCTACTATTTTTGGAAAGCAAATCTACTGAATATGCTTTCAGTGGTGTGTTTTTCTAATCTATTCTTATTGTACCTCATAACACCCGGAAGTGCTGTAATTTCAGGTTTTAGATTCAGATCTTAGATTCTTGACAGTGCAGTTGCCGTGCAAATCGCGCAAAAACGGGAATCAACGTGTGTCAAGTTTTAATTCCTGATAACAGGAGTTTAGCAATACTCCGGACAGTTTTTAAGCAGCCAGAGTACCATAAGACAAGACTGAAGGAAGATTAGGATGATTTAAAACTATCCGGAGTATTGCTATCATTATTATTTAATTATATTCTTCTTACACAAAGGGGTATTGACAAAATCTACTCGCTTCTAACTTGTTACCAATGGGGTAACATTATTTTTGCGTTAAGCTAGCTTGTAACAATTCGGCTGCCTATCTTTTTGTAGCATAAGTGGGCAAAATCTTTACTCCATAAAGATTTCAGGCGGGTTGTCACCCTCCCAGGGCGATCGCAAAAGTTGTTATGGCAGTTAGAAAAAAATGCTGGAACTTTGGAAAAACCTTTTTGCTATAGCACCGTTTATCCCTCACGGGCATTGCTATCTCTGGAAGCCAGGATTGGTGAGTCTTCATATCGCTTCCGACTCGCTGATTGCCCTGGCTTATTATTCAATTCCCATTACGCTGCTCTATTTTGTTCGTAAGCGACAAGATTTGCCCTACCCTTGGATATTTCTGCTATTTAGCACCTTTATCATCGCTTGTGGCACCACTCACCTGATGGAGATTTGGACGCTTTGGCATCCTACCTATTGGCTGAGTGGCTGCCTCAAAGCCATCACCGCATTGGTTTCAGTGGTGACAGCTATAGTGCTGGTGCCGTTAATCCCAAAAGTATTAGCGCTTCCCAGTCCCGCACAGTTAGAGGCAGCTAATCGAGAACTAGAGCAGGAAATTAGAGAGCGGATCAAGGTAGAAGCAACCCTTCAAGAGCGAGAGCAGTTCTTAAGCAACATTTATAACTCCGTGACAGACACCATTTGGGTGGTGGAACAGCTTGAGGATGGCGAGTTTCAAGTTGTCAGCATGAATCGAGCCATTGAAACCTCAAGTGGAACTTTGGCTGAGCATTGGATTGGTAAACGGCTGGACGAACTGTGGGACATCGATACAGGTACTACGATTCGAGCGCACTACCATGACTGTTTGCAGCAAGGCAAAACAATCTCTTACGAGGAGAATCTGCCTTTTGGAGAACAGAGTTGTTGCTTTCTCACCACTTTAACGCCTTTAGTAGATCCCGATTCGCGCACTCGCTTACTTGGCGTCAGCATGGATATCACGGAGCGCAAGCAGGCTGAAAATGCTTTGAAAGAAAGTGAAGAACGCTGGCAGTTAGCATTGCGGGGTAACAAAGATGGAATTTGGGATTGGAATGTCAGAACGAATGAAGTCTTTTTCTCAGCGCGATGGAAGAAAATACTGGGTTATGAAGACTGCGAAATTTCCCACTATCTAGATGAATGGGCTAAACGAGTCCATCCAGACGATTTTACCTGGGTAATGGAAACAATCGAAAATCACTTTACTAAAAAAACACCTTTTTACCAAACCGAACACCGCATTTTATGTAAAGACGGGACTTATAAATGGATTCTCGATCGCGGTCAGGCATTGTGGGATGACGATGGCAATGCGATTAGAATGGTCGGTTCTTCTACCGATATTACAGAAAGCAAAAAGGCTGAAGCAGAGCTGCGCTGGAAAGAAACTTTGCTGCGTTCGATGACTCACGCTTCGCCACTCGCTTTTTTTGTTGTAGATAACCGTAGCGATGCCATTCTCTACTTCAATCACCGCTTCTGCAAAATCTGGGGTATCGAACACTTAGAAGAACAGATGCAGCGGGGTCAACTAAAAAACAACGATATCGTTCCTCACTGCCTGCCCGTACTTGCAGATGTTCCGGCTTTTGCCGAATCCTGTAAACCGTTGCAAAGTGAAGAGAATCGAGCCGTTGTTGAAGATGAAATTCCTTTTAGCGATGGGCGCACGATTCGTCGTTTTTCGACACAAATTCGCGACGATAGCGATCGCTATTTCGGACGGCTTTATCTCTTTGAAGATATTACCGAACGCAAGCAAATAGAAGAACAACTGCAACTGGCTGATTTTTCGCTCGAACACTCCTCTCTCGGCCTTGCCTGGGTCGATCGCGATGCCAGAATTTTGCGGGTGAACCAAACAGCCTGCGAGCAAAGAGGATATTCTCGCGAAGAGTTGCTGTCGATGCGTGTCTGGGATGCCGATCCCAATTTTCCCATTGAGGTATGGCCGCACCATTGGCAAGAACTAAAAGAGCAGAAAACACTTTCATTTACTTCTCAACATTTCAGAAAAGATGGCAGTGTTATTCCCGTTGAAATAACGCTGAATTACCTGGAATTTAACGGGAAAGAATACAATTTTGCCTGCGCTCGCGATATCAGCGATCGCTATCGCGCAGAGGAAGCACTGCGAGCCTCTCAAGCACGCCTCTCTGGGGTTCTAGACATTGCCGACGAAGCCATTATCTCAGTAGACTCCAGCCAACAAATTACCTTATACAACCAGGGCGCGGAACGGATTTTTGGTTATACTTCCGAGGAAATGCTCGGTCAGACACTCGATCGACTTTTGCCAGAACGCTTTGCGGCAAACCATCAGCAGCAGGTAAGGCAATTTGCCCAATCTACCCAAACAGCAAGAAAGATGGGCAAGCGCGGCGAGATTATTGGTCGTCGTAAAGATGGTACGGAATTTCCGGCTGAAGCCTCAATTTCTCAATTGGAATTGTCAGAGGAAAAAGTTTTTACCGTTTTTCTGCGCGACATTAGCGAACGCAAACAGGCAGAAGCAGCCTTAAAAGAAAGTGAAGCCCGCTTCCAAGCATTTATGAATGCCAGCCCCGCTGCTGCTTGGATTACAGATAGAGATGGGCTACTTCTCTACTTCAACCAAACCTATTCCCGTATATTCAACTTGCCCAAAGATTTAGTTAGCAAAATAGCTCTTGACTCTATATATCCACTAGAGTTTACTCAAGAATATTTAAAAAATATTTGCAAAGTTGTAGAAACCAATCAAACGCTCGAAGCGATTGAGCTTGCTCCCCTTGAAGACGGTAGTATCGGCGAATTTTTGGTTTACAAGTTTCCACTGCCCAGTTCATCGGGGGAAGTTTTGGTGGGTGGGGTAGCAATCGATATTACTGCTCGCAAAAGAGCAGAGGCAGCTCTACAACAGCGAGAACAAGAGTTCCGCGCTTTAGTAGAAAATGCGCCTGACATTATCATGCGATTGGATCGGGAATGTCGCTATCTCTATATCAATCCCATAGTTGAACGACTATCCGGGATTCCTCCTGCCGCGTTTCTCGGTAAAACTATTAACGAGTTGGGTACGCCCAACTCGTTAGTTAATCTTTGGCGAACAGCCATTGAACAAGTATTTAAAACAGGTTGCGAGCAAAACATTGAATACGAAATTCCATCTGTTGCAGGGCTAACTTATTATGCTTCTCGTGTGGTGCCTGAGTTTGGCAGTGATGGCTCGGTGCAATCGGTTTTAGCGATCGCTCGCGATATCAGCGACCGCAAAGTTGCAGAAGCAGCTCTAGAAAAGGCTCGCGACGAGTTAGAAGTCAGAGTCAAACAACGTAGTGCCCTACTCGCAACAGCAAATAAGGAATTGCGGCAGGGAATTGCCGAAAGGCAAGCCGCGCTGCGCGAACTCAAACAAGCACAAGTTGCCCTGAAAGCATCGGAAACCAGACTCAAAGAAGTGCTTGACAATACAGCCGCTTTTATTTCCTCTGCCCGCATCCATCCCGATAAAGTCTGGGAATACGACTACTATTCTCCCAATGGAGAGGAGATTCTTGGCTACAAAGGAGGAGAATTTGCTGCCGATCCGAATTTGTGGCTTTCTAGAGTTCCTGCCGAAGATATTGAGGCAATCGTTCTGCCAGCAATGCAAGATTTGTATGCCGGACGGCAAATAACTATAGAGTATCGATTCTGCCATAAAAATGGCAATTTGCTTTGGTTATCTAACACTTTGCTCGCTAAAAAGCATAAGTCTGAAGATTACTGGTTTGCCACTGGAATTGTTACCAACATTACAGAACGCAAACAAGCAGAAAAAGCATTGCAGGAAAGCGAACAACGCTTTGCTACTTTAGCGAAAACTGCCCCTGTCGGCATATTCCGTAACGATACTCAAGGCTATTGCGTGTACGGCAACGAACGCTGTTTAGAGATGGTTGGACTTTCTTTAGGAGAATTAATCGGTGAGGGTTGGGCAACAAGGCTATATCCAGACGATCGCGATCGCGTTACTATTGCTTGGTATAGCTTCGTACAACAAGGCATTCCCTATTACTGCGAACTCCGCTTACAGCGACGTGATGGCACCATTATCTGGGTATTGGCACAAGCGATCGCGGAAAAAGATGTTGATGATAACATCATCGGTTACATCGGCACTCTTACTGACATTACCGAGCGCAAACAATCAGAACAACTTTTAAAAGATTACAATCAACTTCTAGAAACTCAGGTACAAGAACGCACGGCTGCACTGACTCAAACAAATGCTCAATTAGAGCAGGAAATTGAGGAACGCAAGCAAATAGAAGACCAATTACGGCGCAGCGAAGCTAAACTATCAGTCGTCCTAGATAATGCAGGTGCTTGTATTTATATCAAAGATTTGAATGGCACCTACGTCTATGTCAATCGCTTAACTGAGGAATTTTTTGGGTATAGCGCATCTGAAATTATCGGAGCGAACGATTGCAAATTTTTTGCTGAAGAATTTGTTCTAGCTTACAAAGAAACTTGCGATCGCGTGACAAACAGCGGTGTCGTCCATCGCTTTGAGGAAATTGGAATCGATAGTAATGGAGAGTTGCATCACGTTTTATCGACCAAAGTTCCTCTAAAAAATTCTGACGGCGATGTTTATGGCTTGTGCGGTATTTCTACAGATATTACCGAACTCAAGAGGACGGAAGCCGCACTGCGGCAAAGCGAAGAACGAATGCAGGCGCTTTTGAGTGCGATACCCGATTTGATGGTGCGGCATCGGGTAGATGGCACGTATTTAGATGTGGCGGGAAATGAGAGTGCCTTACTGATGCCGCGCGAAGCGCTAATTGGCAAAAAGTTACAGGACACCCCCATTCCCGAACAAATTAAAACCGACTTGCTCGAACGTTTCCAGGCAGCAGCGGCAACCGGAACGCTACAAATTTATGAACACGACCTGCAAAAACCGGATGGCATCTACAGCTACGAAACGCGCATTGTAAACAGCGGTGCCGATGAGGTCGTGTGTCTTGTGCGCGACATCACCGAACGCAAGCGAACGCAAGCTGCGCTTCAAGAAAGTGAAGAACAGTACCGTACTGTAATAGCAGCAATGGCCGAGGGTATTGTCTTGCAAGATGCCAACGGTGCGATTCGTACTTGTAATGCCAGTGCCAAACGCATTTTGGGCTTGTCTCGCAAGCAAATGATGGGGCGCACTTCCCTCGATCCCGCTTGGCGAACCGTTCGCGAAGACGGTTCCCCATTCCCAGGAGAAGAACACCCGGCAATGGTGACGCTGCGAACGAATAAAGCTTTCTCTAACGTGGTGATGGGAGTCCACAAACCAGATGGTAGTTTTACCTGGATTTCCATTAATACTCGACCTATATTTCGATCTGATAAATCTCTTCCTAAGGGAGTTGTTTGCTCGTTTGCTGATATAACTGCTCGCAAACAGGCAGAAGAGGCACTGCGACAAAGCGAAGCGCGTTATCGTGCCATTCTTGAAGATCAGACAGAACTCATTGCTCGGTTATTACCTAATGGCACTTTTACTTATGTCAACGAAGCTTACTGTCAATTTTTTGGCATAAAGCGGGAAGAAATTGTGGGATGTAACTACGAACCCGTTGTGCTTGAGGAAGATCGAGAATATGTCACTCAATCCGTCAATAAAATCAGTTGGCAAAATTCAGTTGTTACTGTTGAAAATCGAGTCATTGTTTGCGGGAAAATACGTTGGACGCAATGGATTAACCGAGGCATATTTGATGACAATGGTCAGCTCGTAGAATTGCAAGCAGTAGGGAGAGATATCACCGATCGCAAACTTGCTGAAGAAAACCTGCGACGATACGAAAAGATTGTTGCTGCTACTACTGATGCAATTTGTTTGATCAATCGCAATTATACCTATCAAATTGTTAATCAAGCATACTTAACTTGGCATCAGCGCCGTGAGCAAGAGATAGTCGGAAATGCTATTAGTCAAGTTTTGGGTACAGACCTGTTTGAAACTCAACTAAAACCAAATCTAGATCGATGTTTAACTGGGGAAATTGTCCAATACGAACTGTGGGTTAAATATCCCAACGGCGAAGAGAAATTTGTCAGCACTACCTACGCTCCTTATTTTGAAGCAGATGGCACTATTTCAAGTGTGGTGGTTAGTCTGCGTAACCTCACCGAACTGAAACAAATGGAAGCAGCGTTGCGGCAGAGCGAGTCTACCTTGCGAGCTTTCTTCAACAGTAGCGTCATGATGATGGGCATTGTAGAGCTGTATGAAGATGACTTTTTGCATCTATCTGCGAACCCAGCAACCGCGCAGTTCTTCGGCAGCACCCCAGAGGCGATGCAGAATCACTTAGTTGGCAAATCGGGAATGCCGCGATCGCTCCTGCAACTTTGGCTCAGCCATTACTGGGAAGCTGTAAAAACTCAAGCTCCAGTACGATTTGAATACGCTCACGAAACTCCTACAGAGCAAAAGTGGCTATCTGCCAGCGTTTGCCCGATTACCATTGGCTCTGAGGGCCGTCCGAGATTGTCGTACATTGTCGAAGATGTGAGCGATCGCAAACGAGCAGAAGAAGCACTGCGCCTTAGCGAAGGTCGGCTCAAACACCTAACGGCTACCATTCCGGGAACCCTTTACTCCTATGGATACTATCCCGATGGTTCGGCCAAGTTTGAATATATCAGTCTCGGTTGCCGAGATATGTTTGAAATTGAGCCGGAGCAGGCACTAGAAGAGCAAAGTACCCTTTTGAAGCAATTTTCTTCTGAAGACGAACCTCAGCATAAAGAAGCAGTTGTTCGCGCCGTTCAAAACGTGCAACCTCTCACTTCTGAATGGCGCAATATAACTCCTTCTGGAAAACAAAGATGGCTGCGCGCCCAAGCTCAACCCGAATGCCGCGAAGATGGTTCTAAAGTTTGGCATGGGGTGATATTAGATATTACCGATCGCAAACTTGCAGAAGAAAAGCTCAAACAGGCAGAGTATAAATATCGCACCTTAATCGAACAAATTCCCGGAGTCGTTTATATCTCTCCGCTTGAGGCAACAACCGAAGAAGCTTACATCAGCCCGCAACTGCAACAATTGCTGGAAGTTCCTCCAGAAGAGTGGTCTGCTGGCTTTTTTAATAGTTGGGCGAACTACGTCCATCCAGACGATCGCAATCGCGTTTGGCAAGCTGTCAGCACCACGATTTCTACGGGAGAACCATTGAGCGTCGAGTATCGCATGATAACTTGCAATGGCAAAACGCTCTGGCTCAGAGATCGAGCCAATCTCGTTTTTTGCGCTGACGGAAAGACTCAAGTGCTTCAAGGTTTAGCTTTCGATATTAGCGATCGCAAGCAAATGGAGCAAGCGCTGCAACAAAGCAACGAGCGTTTTCAACTAGCAGCATCGGCAGTAAAAGGATTTATTTACGACTGGGATCTCAAGCAGAATATCATTTTACGAACGCGGGGATTGTTTGAACTCGTTGGATACCTTCCTGAAGAAGCTGAAGCTAAGTTCGAGTGGTGGAACGAACACGTTCACCCAGAAGATTTCCCCAAAATTTCTCAGCAACTATCTGAAGCCTTTGCGAACGAAACTCAAAGTTATTACGTGTTGGAATACCGACTTCGCCATCGAGATGGTCACTACGTTTACCTGTCCGATTATGGTACGATCGCGCGAGATGCCAACGGACAAGCAATTCGTGCCGTAGGTCATGCCATAGATGTCAGCGAACAGCAAGCTGCGCTTCGCGAACGCACAAAGGCAGAAGCAGCCTTGCAAAAAGCGCTCCAAGCCGCCCAAGCTGCATCCATCGCTAAAAGCCGCTTCCTATCCAACATGAGCCACGAACTGCGTACTCCTCTCAACGCCATTCTCGGTTTTAGCCAGGTGATGGTTCGCAGTAGTTCCGTTGCCTCTGAGCAAAAAGAACAGCTAAGAATCATCAATCGTAGTGGCGAACATTTGCTCAATTTAATCAACGATATTTTGTCAATGGCTAAAATTGAAGCAGGTCAAACTACGCTCAATGAAAATCGCTTTGACCTGTATCAGCTACTGAACGATTTAGAACAGATGCTCAAACTCAAAGCGATTTCCAAAGGCTTGCAGCTAACTTTTGAACTACCAGCATCAAATAGTCCCCAATACGTGCAAGCTGACGAAAATAAATTGCGTCAAGTTTTAATTAATCTTTTGGGAAATGCCATAAAATTTACTGCTTCCGGTCACATTGCATTGCGAGTGAAAAAGGGTCGGATATCCGAAAAATCTGACCTCCACAACTTCAGATCCAAAACCTATTTGTTGTTTGAAATTGAAGACACTGGCCCCGGCATTGCCCCCGATGAACTGGATAATTTATTTGACCCTTTTGTCCAAACAGAAGCAGGTCGCAAATCGATGCAAGGAACGGGGTTAGGCTTACCCATCAGCCAACAATTTATAGAGATGATGGGAGGAGAAATTGCTGTCAGCAGTCAACTCGGTCAGGGCACAATTTTCACATTTGATATCCTCGCGAGCGAGGTTGCTGAACCTGATGAGAAGAGTTTATCGATTACCCAGCAGGTTATTGGATTAGAGCCAAATCAACCTGTGTACCGCATTCTAGTTGTTGAGGATGTCGAAGAGAACCGTCAGTTGCTCTTAAAAATACTTAAACCGTTAGGATTTGAACTGCGAGAAGCGGTTAACGGTCAAGAAGCGATCGCTTTGTGGTCAACTTGGAAACCGGACCTAATCTGGATGGATATGCGAATGCCCGTCATGGACGGCTACGAAGCAACTAGAGAAATAAAAGCTTTGGAACAGCAAAGTGGAGTAGCTGGAGAGAATCACAACTTACCTGCCAACTTATCACCTACCAACGCAACAAAAATTATTGCTTTAACTGCTAGTGCTTTTGACGAAGATCGAGCCAAGATTATGACAGCAGGCTGCGATGACTTTATACATAAGCCTTTCCGAGAGTCGATACTATTTGACAAGATGGCTCAACACTTAGGAGTCCGTTATCTTTATCAAGAGGATTTGTCGCATAGCTCACCTCAGCCAGCAACACCGAGAAACTTAACACCAGAGGATCTAAATATCATGTCTTCTGAGTGGATAGCACAGTTCCGACAAGAGGTGCTTTGTGGTAACGACCTGTTAATATTGCAGTTAATTGACCAAATTCCCGAAAGCGAGGCAAGTTTAGCACACACCCTCACAGATTTGGTTAATAACTTTCGCTTAGATATACTTTTTGATCTAATCCGAGCATCTATTAATGAATAGTCATCAAGTACCCGCTTCCATTGGGGATATCCTCATCGTTGACGATCATCCAGACAACCTCCGAGTTTTGTCCGCTATCCTTACTGAGTCTGGATATCAAGTCCGGAAGGCAATTAACGGTCAGCTAGCTGTAAAAGTTGCCCAAAATTCTCCCCCCGCTCTGATTTTACTTGACATCTTGATGCCAGAAATGGATGGCTATGAGGTTTCCTCGTTGCTCAAAACTCATCCACAAACAGCGGAGATTCCAGTAATTTTTATCAGCGCTCTCGATGATGTATTTGATAAAGTAAAAGCCTTTGATGCTGGAGGGGTAGATTACATTAGCAAACCCTTTCAGTCAGCCGAAGTTTTAGCTCGCATTAAAAACCAACTAATTATCCGCAATCTTTATCTCCAACTTCAGAAGCAAGCACAGAAAATCGCCGAGCAAAATACATTGCTACAACAGGAAATTAAAGATCGTAAACAAGCTGAATCTGCTTTGGTCGAAGCTAATATTAAGCTACAGCGTCTCGCCTCTTTAGATAGCTTAACAGGAGTCGCTAATCGTCGTCAGTTTAATGAATCTTTCAATAAAGAGTGGGAACGGATGGCACGAGATCAATTACCCTTATCTTTGATTTTAGGTGACATTGATTATTTCAAAAAATATAATGATACTTATGGTCATTTAGCCGGGGATTTCTGTCTACAGCAAGTCGCTCAAGCTATTAGCCGTGCTATTCGTCCGGCAGATATATTGGCTCGTTACGGAGGTGAAGAATTCGCTGTAATTCTACCTAATACAAAAGCTGAAGGAGCGCTAAAAGTCGCTGAGGCGATGCGGAATGAAGTGCTAAATCTTAAAATTGCCCACGCTCAATCTGCTGTTAATAAATACGTCACCTTGAGTCTGGGCGTTTTCAGTATAGTTCCCCAGAACACCTCTGACCCCTCAATCTTGATTGCTGCGGCTGATAAAGTATTATATGAAGCTAAAGAGCAGGGGAGAAACCGCTCAATTGTGAAAACTTTTTAATCATTAGGCTTTGAGTTCAACTCAACTTGCTTCCCAGATAAATTGATTTAGGTGTTTATCCCCATACTCCCCAGATTTTGACTCCATTGAACTGTGGTGGTTACAACTCAAATGTTTTTTACATAGGTTCGCTCTAACTACCACCTTTATGATTGATAGAATAATTGCAAGTACCCTCAACTTAAAAATTCTCAACATTTAAAAACTTGGTTGGCTCATTGTTGTTATTGTACCTCATAACAGCGGGAACAGTTGTAATTCTCTCTCTGCGTTCTCTGCGTTCTCTGCGGTTCAATAATCAAACTCTATTCCTCAACAAATTTGTTTTTCTCCCAAAACAATCCCGCAGCAATTCCCGCCTGAGAAACTAAAAACAATGCAGCAATTAATAGCTTTTGAAAGCCCGGTGCGTGGAAAAAGGGATAAGTTAGCAAGTTCCAATAAAATGACGGATGTTGTAGTTTCCCATTAGCCCCGCGTTTCGAGATCATTTGCTGAAACAAAAAAGCACCTCTACCATAATTGAATTGCTGTTTCCAAAATTTGCGAAGAGTTAGTGCGTGTGAGTGATAAACTATAACTTCGGGAGCGTAAATTGCGGCATTGCCCGAATGCAACCACCGATCGCAAAATTCCCGGTCTTCTCCAGCCGCGAGAGAAAAAGTCGTGTCAAAGCCGCCGATTTTTTGGAAAGCCTCAGCGGGAAGGGCAAAGTTGTTAGAAGTGAAAAATTGCGCGCGATCGCCAATAGCATTATAGTAAGTGTAAAGGTAATCGATCAGTTGCTGGCTGGCAGTAGAATAAATGTTATCCGGCAGCGCGTTTACAGTTCGACCTCCGATTAAGCAATCTGGTGTTTCCACAAATCGCTTTTCCAGATTTTGCAGCCAATCTACCCCCACAGTACAGTCATCGTCTGTAAACACTAAAAATTTGCCTTCTGCGGCAAAAGATCCAGTATTGCGCGCCGTTGCCGGGCCGGAGTTGGGTTGTGTCAGAAGAGTGATATTTAGCTGATTGTGAAAAGGCGAAATTGTATTTTCGACAGAGATTTCGGTGCTATCGTTGACGACAATAACTTGAAATTTCTCGCGCGGATATTCAATTTCAACAAAAGACTGAAGACACGCCGCTAATTTATCGGGGCGATTGTAGGTCGGAACAATAATCGAAAATAGAGTTTTAGCTTGGTTCATGTTCAGTTGACAGTTGACAGTTGACAGTTGACAGTTGACCGCTTTATAGCGACTTCTACGTGGAAGTCCAAGGATTGGAGTAATAAATAGCCTTCTTTTAATTTCCCCCGCTTATGCTTGGGGCTTTAAACCAATTCTTTTTGGTAACTAATAACTTTTAATTTTTCAAGCGATATAGCACCGACTCAGTATTAAAATCTTTACCGAAAACGGGTTGCAGCGGGCCTTGGGCACTTGTCAGCCAAGATAAAGCTTTTCTGGTAGCTGCGTTTGTCTCAGTCAGGGGCCCGAATCCCACAGTCCTAATTTTATTTTGCCGCAGGTTGTCAATCCATGCCGAAAGTCGATCGGCTCTAAATGGTACATATAAAACTTGTCTGTCCAAATTTCTCCCGTAAAACAGGTAGCTGCGCGAACTTAAAAAGAAGCCTATTCTTTCATCGGGTACTGTATTTTTATCAATATATTCGTAAATACCACGATACAGTTCGGTACGTGCAATATCTCGCTTTTCCCTCCAATGACCAATTACTATCAATCCTATACAGACACCAATTATTACTAGGTAAATCGATTTTTTGCGGGTAGGAAATAGATGATTTAGCCATCCTAATGCCGGATTGATTTTTAACCATATCGCAGCCAGAGTCAGTGACAAAATATAAAATATTGGATATGGTAATATATATTGCCAACTGGGGCGTAATATTTTTCCGATATTATTAATAGCTTCTATGGGGTTAGACTTAAAATTGTCAATCAACAAACTCCCCCAAACAATACTATCTCCGGTGAAAGAAGCATTTTTAATATAATCAAAAATTGTGTTGCTAATAATTCCGAACAAACCACTAAAGAAAACCACTACCAGAACAACTAGATTTGGAGTTTTCAAGAAAGTTGCTGTAGCTGCTGCGGCGATGGCGAGTACGCTTAAAAAGGGAAATCCGTATCTGAGGTTAAAACCGAGTATAGGGCTGAGTTGACCGATCGACTCTCCGGCAGTACCGGAGGTGTAAGGTGTAATTATATACAGAATTCCTGTGCTGGCGAGAAGTATAATTAAAATAATATTATTTTGATTAATTATTCTGGTTTTACCCTGGATAAAAGCCAGAGGCGCTGCCAATATCTGAAGCGCGATCGCCAGAAAGGGCAGTTGCAATCTAATGATAATTTGTAAGCCGACAGTTTGCCAGTGGGAAATATTGCTGGGATTAAATTGAGCTGCTAAAGTGCTTTGCCAAATCTTTAGAAGTGGCGAAGCGGGTGGCTGCTGTACCGGAGGTGTTGGTGCAGGTAAGGGAGACGGTAAGGGAACAGGCTCTAAGGGAACTTTAATATCGCCGACTTCGCTGACAGGATAATTGATTTGCAGCAAGTTTCTCGCATACCAAAAACCTCCTAAAAGTAAGCAACAAGCTACGCCCCACAGCAAGACTGGTTTGAGAAAGTGGCTAATTTTAAATTTAGCTGATGTAGATTTTTTATTAACCGCGAATCTTTTAATTTCTAATATTGCTAATCCTCCTAAAAGTGAGGCTGCATAGACTATGCCAGTGATTTTTATTCCGGCTAGCATTCCTACGGCTGCCAAAAATAGGGATAGTTCAGATTGCGCTCTGCTGCTATGATAGGATAAACCAAAATATAAACCCACTGTAAATATTGCAGCTAGCGGTAAGTCTGGCTGAAGGGTGTTAACTTGGTTGAGCATCATCGGTACTGTCAATACTAAAGATGCTGCTGCCATACCGTGAAGTCGGGTTGCTCCAAATTTTACGCTTAATAGATAGACGGCAATTCCCTCAAGTAGCCACGCAATTAGCATAGGAAAAGCTGCTAGAAAATCTTCTCCGAAGGGAAGCACACACAAAGCAGATAAAACGTGCCAATTGTAGGGATATACTCTAGCTTGTTCTTGCTCAAAAATCCAATTTCCAGCAGCATCTAATAATGTCAATGAATTGGTTTGATACCATCGGGCGATCGCAGGTAGGTGAAACCACAATGAGTCATAATTGGTTGTGGGTTTGCTTGCTAGAGTTTCCAACAGCACAACTCCTACAACAGCGGTGGCAACAATAATTAGGGATTCTGAGTAGCCCAAAGGTTGCTTGAGTTGGGGAATCTGCCACTGCGAGAAGGTAAAAGTTTTGTGGTTTTTGGCATAAATCAGAATTAAGCCGATCGCACAAATCAGAATTTCTGCTATAATCACCGCAGTAATATTTAGTCGATCGGCACTTCCTAAAATCAAGCCGATACAAACTTGTGCAATGCTCCATCCCGTCACGAGTACGAGGAGAAAATGGGGAAATGAATAGTTATTGTTTTCTTTCTGATTCTCGAAGACAAGAGACAAGCTTAAGGGAATCGGGCAGACTAGAATAATCAGAAATAAAATTAATTCCCACAAATGCTGCGCTATTAGCATAAGCTGCAAGTTACCATTTTTTATCAGTTTTTCCTCGTTACCCGAAAGAGCCTGGTAACGAGGAAAAGTAACGAACACGCGAGCTCGTTGCACAAAACATAAATTTTCTTGTGGGGTGGGCTTTTCGACCGTTCCACAAGAAAATTAATCTAGGCAATCCCCAATTTTTACCTGTTAGCTTGCTTCTGAGGTTTGGGTTTGACTGCTTCAGTATCTTTGGGCTTAGAAGTGTCAGCTTTTAACAGTTCCGGGAATGGCGGCTGGAGGTTGTGAACTTCGATGTCCATGCCCAGCGGCAGAGGTGGAAGCTGGGGCAGATCGTTTTCCAAATCCTTGAGTCCGCTGGCGGTTTGTATTTCCACCATTTTCGGCATTTGCGGTACTTTGGCGGTTTCCAAACTACCGATCATTTTTGCCAGAGCGAATTCTAGCTGAGAACCCGGATCGATCGCCACCCAACCCTGGTCAGTCATTTGCCGCACCTCGAAGTGGAGGTGAGGCCCTGTAGACATTCCCGTACTCCCGACGCGGCCGATCGTCTCTCCCTGTTTCACGAACTCTCCCGGTTTCACAAACAGTTCCGAAAGGTGGGCGTAGAGAGTTTCCTGAGAGTTTTTGTTGTGGTTGAGAACTACCGTCAAACCGTAGCCGCCCAACCAATCGGCGATCGCCACTTGACCGGCATAGGCTGCCAGTACAGGCGTTCCCATTGGGGCTCCCAAGTCAGTTCCGGTGTGAAACCTGCCGTAGCCCATAACTGGATGAGTCCGCCACCCAAAGGGCGAAGTAATGGCCGAAGCAATAGATAGCGGAAACAGCAAGCTGGTGTTGCCATTTCCGGGCAAGCCTGCGGGACGTGGCGTGAGATTGTAGTAAGCAAAACCGGTATTGCTGCCGCTGCTGACACTAACGGCACCGACTTGAACCGGCCCGAGTCCCATGCTGGGCGCTGGAGGACCGCCGCCGTAAGATGCAGATCCGGCATAATACGCAGCGTCTGCTGAGTACCCAGTGTCTGCGGAGTAGCCTATGTTAGCCGAGTAGCCGGTGTCTGCGGAGTATCCAGCGTTAGCCGAGTAGCGCGGGGGTGCGTAAGCTGATTCCGGCGGGTTTGAACCCCCCCAAACCTGGCTGCCTATTTGTTGAACGGCTTGACCGAGTTTACTCACAGGATTTCCGCTACTATTTCCGGCAACAGTTCCCCGAACCTCGCCCGGAAGGCTTTCTGGCAGATTTCGAGGAGGAGGGGCTGCAATATAGCCGTCGTCTGCGATCGGAGGTTCCTGTCTGTAGTTGGGTTCTCCTGCATCTGCCGTCACCGGCTCGGAAACAGGAGGAGGCGCGCACAAACCGCCTTCTCCTTCGCACCCAGTCGATCGTTCTGCAAACTCTATTCTGGTTGGAGCTTCGTACTCGCTGGTAGCGCCAACGCTGTAGTCTGTTTGATCGATTTCAGCGTGGGCTGGGTTAACTGGCGCTTCAAAAGGCGGCTCCTGGGCCGTCGCTTCTGGCAGGGGAATCAGCGCGGGCTCCGGCAGATAATATTGGGTGGGAGGTGGTTCGCTGGCGTACTCCGGCTCCCAGGCCGGTGCGGCATCGAAAGGCTCCGACGGTGGAACTTCTGCCTGCGGTTCAGGGTAGGGTTCTGGCGACCCTTGGCTGTATTCGGGTTCCGGGGGCGGGAGAGGAGCTTCAAATAATGGCTGGAGTTCTGCTGCGCCGGGGACGGCTTGTTCTGCTGGCGGAGTTTCGGCTTGGGCCCAAACTAAACCTTTGCTGAGCAGTCCCAGACTGGCAAGGCAACCCAGTCCCACCAGCAGTGAGCGATCGGACAAAAGGCGCGATCGAGTCCGGGCGCCTGTAGGGTTCTTTTTTTGCTGTTTGGTGTTCAAAGGGGCTGTTATTTGCTTGTCTGGAACTGGTTTCACGATTTTTTTTCCCAACTCAACAGGGGGCACAAGGATCTCGAAGTCAGGATCGAATGTATGGCAATCCTTGTCTTTATATACAGGCCTAACTGATTTTACCGGGCTTGAGGCAATTTTTTTTGCACATAGAACAAGCTCAAATGCCTTACGCATTCACTTGCGATCGATATCCGGTTTTTTTGATCCTGATGGCACTTGCGTAAAAGTGTCTTAGGGCCACACTGATGATAGCGCTTTGGCGTTCGTCTATGTTAATTAGTTGCCTATATTTGTCAGATTCTGCAAAATTTCTGCGCTGTCGGTCGTCCTGAAATATTGCACCATTCTCAATAATCTTTTCAGGGCGGACTCTCCTGCCCAACCCCCTACTCCCCACAGGAAAATCTACTCTTTGTGGAACAAGCCGGAAAGCCTGGTAAGCGAGAAGGCTGCAAAATGTGAGTTGTTCTAAAACCGCCTACTCATTGCGATTTTTTCCTGAAAGCTGGCCCTGCTTTTAAAATTCGCGGACAAAATTTTTGATTGTTTAGAATACAAGCTAAATGATTCGCTTGGGTAAGGATAGGTTTCATGACTGTAGCTGGCGATCGCTTGACAAATGTTCCAAACTCTGAGTGCTTCGGACAGCCTGACGGTATCAGTTGGGACTGGCAGAGTTCTGAAGGCTTGCCCTATCTGACTTGTAGCTTGCTTTCTCGCTGGTCTCACGGCTTTTTTACTCGCGATTTCTCGCCCCAGGGGCCGATCGAGCTGACGGAAGTTCTCGAACCTGGAGCTAAGGTTTACCGACTTCAACAGGTACACGGCAATGCGGTAGTCAAAACCACTGAGTTGTCACCGGTTGTGGCTCAAAAACCGGAAACCGCTGCCCCAAGCTATGCTGAGGCTGATGGCTTGGTTGCCCATCGAGAATTGGAGGCGCTGTGGGTTTGCTCGGCTGACTGTGTGCCGGTGCTGATTGCTGACGATCGCACGGGACTGGTTGCGGCAGTTCACGCGGGTTGGCGCGGGACTGCTGCTAAGATATTACCAGAGGCGATCGCTCAACTTGTGGCACAAGGCAGTCAACTAGAAAATCTGAAGATTGCTATGGGGCCGGCGATCGCTGGAGAGGTTTACCAGGTATCTGTGGAAGTAGCAGCGGAACTGGGAGCCACCATTGCTCCTAAGAGTGCCGTTAGTGCGACAGCAGACGGCATCTGCGAGTTTTTGCATCAACTGCCGGAAACGCCTGTCTTAGCCGATCCAGAACCGGGAAAAGTACGCTTGGATGTTCGCCTCTGCAATGCTCTGCAATTGCAGCAGTTGGGAATCGATCTTTCTCAAGTGGCGATCGCTCCTTTCTGTACTTATTCTGACTCGGCTCGCTTTTTTTCCTACCGCCGCGATCGACTTAAAAAAGTCCAGTGGTCGGGAATTGTGAGTTCCAGCAGGACAAGTCCCTTCTGATGGCATTTGGCAGAAGGTAAAATTTTAGACGGCCAAGATAAAAATAACAATCTTTGGATTCATTATTTTTTATTTACGAATGCCAAATGCCTTCTAGTTTCTATTTTCGTAAGGTTTGCTGGTTCCTGTTTTAAAGCACCAAAAACTAGCAGCAAAACTTTTGGGAAAGCGGCAGAGCTCCCGCCCCGCTTTCCTCTCTTGTTAAGATTGGTCTATAACGAGAGTCTTCAGCGGGTTATTACCATGAGTGAGCCAACTCCCTATCAACTTCTTGAAGTCGATGAAGATGCTTCCTTTGATGAAGTGCAAGAGGCCCGCACGCGCCTAGCTGAGCAGTACAGCGGTGACAAGAAACGTTTGGAATTGCTCGAAGCAGCTTACGACGCGATCCTCATGGATCGCCTGCGGCAGCGACAGGAAGGGAAAATTAAAGTACCTGAACGCATCCGCTTTCCCGAACGGCTGACTCCCCCACCCCCAAGCTTTACTCCCTCTCCTCCTAGTGGCAGCCCAGCTTGGTTGCAGCGGCTAATCGATACTCCTAGTCGATCGGATATTTTGTGGCCGGCTGGGGTGTATGTGGGGTTAGGCGGACTGAGTATTTATCCTGCGGCTAATGATGGTTTACTACAGTTGACTCTGGCTCTTGGGGTCGGCTCTTGTCTTTATTTTATTAATCGCAAGGAACAAAAATTTGGTCGCGCCGTGCTGCTGACTGTGGCTGGCTTGGTTATAGGCTTGTTGCTGGGAGGATTTTTGGGTTCTTTGGTCAGTCCGGCATTTATAACAACAGAGAAATTTATCGCTTTGTTTACGTTTTTAATTCTGTGGCTGGTCAGCAGTTTTCTGCGATAGTCAGTTGTCAGTTGACAGTTGGCAGTAGTTAATTACTGTTATTGGTTAATTGTTATTGGTTGGTTCGTAGTTTTTAGGTGTTAGTAGTTAGTTGATTGTTACCAATTACTAATTACCAATTAACAATTACCAATAACTAATGACTGTTGACTAATGATTGATGACTGTTGACTACTGACTACTGACTACTGACTACTGACTACTGACTACTGACTACTGACTATCTAAAATAATCTCAACTGCTTCGCTCAAATTGTTAGCAATTAAATCCGGTTGGTGCATTTCTAGTTGGGTGCGATCGCGAATTCCGCACAAAACACCAATTACCTTGACACCGTGCGTTTTTGCTGCTATAACATCTGCCTCCGTATCCCCAACCATCCAAGTGTCAGAAGCCGGCGGCAGTTCGGCGAGAGCTTTTGCCATTAACAGGGGCTTATCTTTGACATCCCCGGTTTTGACGTAATCGTTGGGGAGGCAATAGCAGCGGTTTTCAGGGAAAAATTGCCCTAAATTGCAGCGGTTGAAGGCTTCATCTAGTTCCCTAACGCGGCGCATGGTCATCACCGCTAAGTCTACTCCAGCGCGCTGCACCTTTTCGAGAGTCTCCAGAGCGGTGGGAACTGGTCGATCGTAAATCATGTAGGGTAGGGTGTGGACGGTTTGACGGCGTTTCTGGGCAAAATCGCGGGATTGGGCTGCGTCTAATCCTGAGAGGAGGGCGATTTCGGTTTCGGGAACCCGCGCGCGCTTCATGTCCCAAAACTCTGCCTTGGGGAGTTCCCGCACTGGTTGCCCCTCACGTTGAGTCTCGGCGAGACAATACTGGTAAACTCGGTAGTATCGATCGGACACGTCCATGATCGGGCCGTCAAAGTCGGTAATAAGTCTCAGCATTTAGCAGAGTATTTTTAAGCTTTTATACAAATCCTTCGATACTATATCATTTAAAGGTAACACTTTCTTTACAAAAATTGACACAAATACCCAGGGGAGGTAAGGTCTATAGGAATGGTGCTAATTAAAGCAAACATTTGAATTAAACTGTGCTGTTCCTCAACTTGAGCGGTTGTCAGCCATATCGGGGAATTTAAAATTAAAATGTGCCGCACAAATAGTGTAAACCGCTACATATTGTTCATAAATCTCAACCTCAATCGAGGCTGATTTTGACTTCGTTTTCTCAAAAAAAATTGGTTCAATTAATATTTGGCCCCATTTTTAAAATAAGCAAAAAACTGCTTGGAGAATCCAAAGTGTACTGTTTGCATAAATTAGCCAGCGGTAACAGGTGATGACATTTGCCAGGATAAAAATTCCTATGAGAAATCGCAGCCAAACAACAACTAACTTTACCGGCTAACCTTTGAGAGACATGCTCTACAATAACGAGATGCTTCCCACATTAACTGTAGAGAGCAGCCCCAGAAGTATTAATATTCTTCTTTATAAGCTGTTATCCTTACGCAGGATTGAGTACCTCACAGTCGATCGGGAACTTAAGATTAAAGAAATATCTTTGAAAGTGCAAGATTTTGCCTACATTCATGAGGAAGTAGGCGAAGGAAAAGACGTGCGCGATAGTTTTCCTGAACTAATCGGCATTGAAGGAATCCTTGAAGATATTATTGAAGAACGACAGCAAGATTGTCAGTTAAAATCAATTAGCCGAGTTCTCAAAGACGGATCTTATTTGTATCTAGATTTGTACATTTTTGGTTATAAGGGACAAGCCAATGCTGACAGATTGATTATTTTATGTGAAGATGTGACAGATAGCCTTGGAGGTCAGCCAACTATCTTTCAGGCTGCCAATAAAACAAGTATTAAAGGCGATAAGTTAGCTGCGGCTGGCGATTATATTGACAAAATTATTAATTCCCTAGGGGATGTTTTGTTCGTAACAGGAACATCGGGCCAAATCAAAAAAGTGAATCAAGCTGCACAGCAATTATTTGGGTATACCGAATCGGAATTAATCGGCCAATCCATATCCCTGATTACAGCAGAGGAGGAATTGTTACGCAAAGTCAGCCAGCTACCTCCTGCACTTAAAAGCCAATATTGGCCTCAAGTAAAAGTAGCTTGCCAAACGAAAATAGGTTTAAAGCTGATTGTTGCGTTTTCATGCTCTAATTTTGAGACAAGCACAGGAAGCAAGGATGGAGATAGCGAGGTTATACAAGATTTTGTTTATATCGGCAAAGACATTACCAAACAACAACGCATAAAAAAGTGTCAAGAAGCACAGTATGCTGTTACTCATATCCTGTCAGAATCAACTTCTCTAGATAGCGCAAGTCCGAAAATTTTGCAAGCTATTTGCCAAAGTTTTGGGTGGGATTTTGGCGAACTTTGGATGCCGGCAGAGGCGGAGAAAGAAACTAGATTGGGTGAGGAAATAAAATCTGAAACAGATCCGCTTTGGTGCCTGCCACTTTGTTGTCCGATCGAGGAAACTCCTTGTTGGCAGCGGGTGGCAGTTTGGCAGGCTGCGGAGGAAGTTAGGGAGTTTGCCGAAAATGATCAGCAGATTACTTTGGCTGCGGGTGAGGGTTTGCCGGGAGCGGTTTCCAGAAGCGGTTCTACGCAGTGGATTACTGATCTTGTGGGCGATCCCAGTTTCGTGCGATCGCGCTTGGCAGAGGAAGCGGGACTGCGATCGGGATTCGGTTTCCCCATTCACGCTAGGAGCCAAGTTGTAGGAGTAATGACTTTTTTTTGCCGGGAAGAACTGCCACCGGATCAAGATTTACTTCAGATCATAGCTGTGGTAAGTTCTCAATTAGGAGAATTTGTCAAGCGCAAATATGCAGAGCAAGAATTGCAAGAAGCTGAAGCTTCAATCCGATTTTTGTACGAACAAGAAAAACGCCAAAGTGAAGAATTAGCTCGACAAAATTTAGCTTTAGAACAAGCCAAATTAGAATTACAAGCAGCTAACATGGAATTGCAGCGCCTCGCTGCGGTGGATGGATTGACTCAAATTCCCAACCGCCGCTGTTTTGACAAAAAATTGGAGTTAGAATGGCAGTTGATGGAGCGAGAAAAAGAGTCGCTGTCTTTAATTTTGTGCGATATCGATTTTTTCAAACTTTACAACGATCGTTACGGGCATCAAGGAGGCGACGAATGTTTAAAACAAGTAGCCGAGATTTTAGCTAGCAACGCTCAGCGGGCAGGAGATTTAGCCGCCCGCTACGGCGGCGAAGAATTTGCGGTAATTTTGTCGCGAACTGATGTGCAAGGAGCAAAGCGGGTAGCTGAAGCAATTCGCAGCGATTTGAAAGCAGCGGAAATTTTTCATGCTGCTTCCAAGATAAGTAAGTTTATAACTCTCAGTATGGGGATCGCTACTACTGTACCTGCTGCTGGTCTATCGGTGGAGGAGTTAATTGGACAGGCCGATCGAGCGCTGTATCGAGCTAAACTAGAAGGACGCGATCGTATAGTTGCCCTAGACTTGAAAATAGAATTTCAGGGCCAGAAAGGAGTATGTTCTGATGATTGTAAGAAAAGCTAAAATCGCTGACGCACCTGCAATCGCACGGGTGAATCTAGATACTTGGCGAACAGCTTACCGAAAAATTGTACCAGCAGATTACCTCGCGCAACTGTCCTATGAAAAAGCAGAAAGCCGTTGGCAAGAAACCCTGACAAACGTCAAAAATACTGGGGTTTTTGTCTGCGTTGCTGAGAATGAATCAGGAGAAATTGTGGGTTTTGCTGCGGGTGGTTGCGAGCGCACCGGCAAATATGTATATAAAGGAGAATTATTTGCCATCTATATTTTGGAGGAATATCAGCGTCAAGGAATTGGACGGCAACTCGTGAGAACAGTTGCCACAAAATTGGCAGAATTAAGTTTGAACTCCATGCTAGTTTGGGTACTAGGAGACAATTCAGCCTATAGGTTTTATGAATTATTAGGAGGTGAAAAAGTAGACGAACAGGAAACAACTAGAGCAGGAGTTGCACTCAAAGAAATTGCCTATGGTTGGAAAGATATCGCAGTGCTGATTAACACGCCTTTATGACCTAAAAAGTGGAAGCTTTTGTCAATCATCTATTAAACTTCCCCTCTTCATTTGTTCGCGTTCAATTGCCTCAAATAAAGCTCTAAAATTCCCCGCACCAAAACCTCCAGCTTGCACCTGTTTGCCGTTAACTAAACTAACTCGGCGCTCAATAATCTCGAAAAAGAAAGTCGGCTCTGCAAAAATTGGCTGGGTAAATATTTGCAGCAGCATTGCTGCTGGAGTATCATCTTGCCAATCTGCCAAAACTTGACAAGCTGCAATTGCTTGCCAATCTGCGGGCAAATAGTCTTGCCGCTGCTGTAATTCGGAGTAGTATGTTGGAGGAACTGGCAGAAAAGGCAAACCGCACGATCGCAAATCGGCAACAACACCCACAATATTATTAGTTTGCAAAGCCATGTGCTGAATTCCCGGCCCTCGATTTGCGCTCAAAAACTCTTGAATTTGAGAATTAGCTGATGCCGGTTCATTAATCGGGAATTGCACCCCACCTTCAGCGTGCACCATAACTTGGCTCCGCAAAGCCGATTTCTCAGTCTGAATATCAAAATTTTGCTGCGGTTGAAAACCTAATATTTTTTGATACCAACTAACAGCACTTGACAAATCCCCAGATTCAACATTTAACACTACGTGGTCAATCCGGGTAAACAACGGCAGCTTATCCGCAGCCGATAGCAGTGAATGGCTGCCAATTCGCTCCACGAGCGTATGACTTAAATCGCCCCAGCCTGCGATTTTTGCCCGCTTAAAATAGCCTCCTGCGTTTAGGTCTTCTTGAATCGGTTCCAGGATTTTAGCGCCTTCAGCAGCCGCTCTAGCTACCGCTAATTCAATATTTTTTACCCGAAAACCTACATCGGCAATCCCTGGAGGATGAAACTTCAACCAACTAGCAGCGGGACTAGCGGGTGTCAGAGGCGAAGATAAAACAAAACATACATTGTCACTGCTGACAGCTTCAGTGTGAGTGTGGCTGTTAACATAACCTGCTATTGATTGAAAGCCTAACTTGCCGACAAACCAGTCGCGGGATACTTTAGCGTTTTCAACGTAAAATTGAATGCGATCAAACTCCATAATCAATAATTGAAAATGGAAACTGAAAAATGGAAAATCTGCTGATTTTCAAGGCAAAATTGCAAGGTAGAGACTGAGTAATGGATATTTTTCATACTTTTTATTGAGCGCCCACTTAATAATAACCTAAAGAGTGAATATCTTAGCTCCCTCTGAAGGCAGAAATAAGTCAGCACTTAAAAGAAAAGACACCCGGTGTCTGGGATAACTTGGGTTTGCCACGACGCCTTCGCCAAAAGGACTTACGCAAAAAACAAATAGTTTGACGCGCGAATTATAGGGGTAAGGTGCGCCAGCCCGTGCACCTACATAATTAAGTGCTGTACAAGTTCTCAAACCTAAAAATATCATAATTTTTCTTGCCTTCAGCTTCCGCTGCGTTCTGCCTTCAAATCATTCCTCAATAGCTAAAAGAACAAATGACTTTCCGGCTGAATATTAATCTCCATAGGCACAGCTTGCGGGTCAGCCGAAAGAGCAAACATAATCGCATTGGCAGCAGTTTCGGTACTCAGCATTTTTGACCTGTCTACCTTCAAACTCACATTATCCCAAAACGGAGAATCCACCCCGCCAAAATAGAATAGCGTAAACTTAATGCCGTAGCGTCGCAGCTCATCTGCCATGCACTTGCTGAAACCAACTACCCCAAACTTTGAAGCGCAGTAAGCCGTTCCCATCGCCATCGAATGCTTGCCCAAAATTCCGATGACATTGCAAATGTGGCCGGATTTGCGCTCTTTCATCAAATTCGCCGCTGCTTGAGACGTGTAAAAACTGCCTTTTAAGTTTAAGTCAAGCATTGCATCTAAATCAGCGGGTTCTAACTTGTTCCACTGCTTGAGAATTCCGGCACCAGCGGCGTTTATGAGGGCATCAATTTGTCCGAAATGTTCCAGAGTTGTCTGCATCAAAGTCTCGACTTGTGGCAAATCGGTGATATCTGTGGGCACGCACAGTACCTCTGTTGCCGAAATTTCGCTAGCTAAAGCGTCTAATTTACTGCTGTCTCTGGCGGCGAGCACTAGCCGCGCACCCGCATCAGCAAGTTTCCGGGCCACTGCTGAACCGATGCCGCCAGTCGCACCCACCACAACCACAACTTTGTCGTGCATATCCCTTTACATTTCTTTACGTCCAGATTGTATGATAACTCAAGTTGCTAGTAATGGGGATGTTGATATAGCAATCCTTGCAGGAGTCGTAAATTTTTGATCCCACCCCAACCCTCCTCTTATCAAGGGGAGGGAGTAAGAAATTCACAAATTATTTAGGATGGCTATATATTTTAATTTTTAATTAATTGAGGGAAACTTGCCAGCCTTTTTCGGCTTTTTTTAGCTGGAGAGAAGCGCAGGATTGCAAAAATTTAGTAAATTTCCTACCCAGATTAAAATCTTTAATTATTTGGGTAATTTGTTTGCCGTATTGTCGGTGAAATTCGCTGCCTACATTGGAGAGAAATACAGAATTTTCAGGAGAGTTGTCGGTTAAGTCGCCAACTATTTTGACCAGAGCTCTTTCCAAGTCTTCCAGAGAATTAATATCGGTCAAAGTCGCAGGTGCTGGCTGGTGGTTATTCAGATTTTCTTGGTTAAGTATTGGCGGTGGGGGCGATAATCTCACTTCAAAAAGAGTGACATAAGTTTGAGAAGCTTCTGAGGGTTTGTGGAGGACAAAATCGGTGGGATATTTCAGAAAGATATCCCTGGTCTTAGTACCGAGCAAATGATGGGCAACAACTTGATTGAGGACTAAGCCGTAATTTTCTCTAAATAAAGCTGAAACAGTGGAAAGTTTTATCCACTGAGTTGAGGTGCGTTTCTGCTCTTTTTTGATTAATTCTTTGAGCTGAATAACTAATTCTTCGAGAGGTGTAATTTCCGGTATGGTTACAAGGGAATGAGTTTCAACTTGTCCGGTTTTGCTGTTTAAAACTATGATTTTATCTATTTGTTTGCGGACTTGAAATACGGTTAGTCCGTGGGCTTGCAGTGTATTGCTGAGGTGAGTGAGGGCGCGATCGGACGAACAGACAAAAATCTCTTTGGCTGTGGGATAATGTACGAAAATCGATGCGCCGACTGTAGCCATTTTTAAGTCGGCGCTGTCTTTGCCGGGGGGAACGTGAATTAGTTGATAGCCGCGCTGGTGAAATTCGGCATCTTTTTTGCCCATGCTGCGCCAGTTGGCAAAGGCAACTTTGATTTGGATGGGATAGTGGCAAATTCCCTCTAGGAATTTTTCGGTTTCGATGGTGAGTTGCAAGTTTTCGACATCTAGAAGCAAGATAGCAATGCCGATAGGAAGCGAATTTGTTTGATTTGTGGTGGGAGTGGGAGGCTTTGACGAAACCGAGTTTTGTGATTTAGGTGGTGCTGTTTGAGATTGGGCTAGCTGCTGAATTTTGGCACATAATTTGCTGAATTGAGGTGAATTAACGAATTCTGGAATCAGCAGAATTTGTAGGTATTTTTTTGCAGTCAGCAGCAGGGAATCAGTATCGCTGGCTACGCTGAAACTTTTTGCCAATTTTCCAATCAAAACTGACTGAAAATCAGGTTTGGCCCAGGGGGTTTTCCTGTATTTTTCAGTTATCCATTCGGGATGCTGTTCCTGAATGGTAATTAGGGTTTGAGCTATATAGCGACTGATGACGCTGAATGCGGGAGATTCTTGAGTCGCAAGCTCGGAAGTTCGATCGGGCATGGCCCTCTACAATGCGGGATGCTGTTTCAATTTATCACACTTCTAGTTTCTCGCCGGGAGTCGGACGATCGCCCGCCAAATTAAACCGACGGCAATCAGTGCCAATCCTGTCAGCCAAATTTCCCTCTCCACCCAGAAAGCCAGAAACAGACAATTCCCCAAACCCACCCAAGCCAACCACTGCGGATAAAGCCTTTCGGCGGGGGAAAGTTGCAGCGCGGCGAGGTTGGTGATAGCGTAGTATATCAAAACACTAAAAGCGCTAAATGACCAAGTGGTTTTGACATCGCCGACGAGGATTAAAAGTGCGATCGTAACTTCGACAACCACCACAGCCACGTAGGGAGTTGTCCCCGAAGGATTCAGCCGCGCCAAGACTCTCGGCATATCCAAGCGCCGCCCCATCGCCAGCCAGATGCGCGACAGCCCTAAAATTAAGTTCAGCAAAACTCCCAACATAGCGGTAATTGCGCCGACGGCTAGCAGTTGAGAAACTCCCGGCATTCGGAAACTGCGGGCGATGACTTCCAAGGGTGCAGTCGTGCCCCCTGGTTGTAAAGACAATTTATCGGCTCCCCCCGCGCCCGCGACAACTACTGCTACTCCCACGTAAAGCAGCATTGTCAGCACCAAAGTAAAAATTATGGCTTTGGGAATAGTTACTCTCGGTTCCCGCACTTCCTCGCTCATTGTGGTGATGCGGGCGTAACCGCTATAAGCGACAAACATCAGGGCGGTAGCCTGGAAGATGGAGCCGATCGAGCTATCATTCTGTACGGTGGCCATTTCCCACCTTACCTCTGGCAAACCGACAGCAACAAACACCGCTAAGGATAGGAGTGTAACTGAGACTATGGCAGTATTTGCAATATTCGATCGCCTAATTCCTGTCAATACAATTAAAGTGATGGCGGCGAGGGCGACTAAAGCTGTTAGGATCAGGTAAGTGCGATCGGCTACACCAACTGCATTTAAAAAATACCCCGCAAAACCTAAAGCAGCAGTAGCCGCAGAAGCCGTTTTCGCCACCAGAAACATCCAGCCGGCAGTGAAACCCAGCCAAGGATTGAGATATTTGTAGCCATATTCATAAGTACCGCCGCTAACAGGATGATTTGCCGCTAATTGAGCGCTGTTAAGGCCATTGCAAACAGCAACAAAAGCTGCAATACCTACAGCCAAAATCACTCCTGGCCCAGCAACTTCCGCAGCCATGCCGATACTCACAAATACTCCGGTACCGAGGATTGATCCCAGGCCCATGAGAGTTGCGCCGAAAATACCCAACTCTCGCTTCAGAAGTGGTGAAGACATAAATATAGCAGGCAAGATGCCTGCACAAAAATATTTGTTTGTTGTGGAACAGGCATCTTGCCTGTTCTGAAGATATAACTATAGCAGGCAAGATGCCTGCTCCACAAAAATATTTGTCTGTTGTGGAACAGGCATCTTGCCTGTTCTGAAAGAGGTTCAAGATGTAAGTATTAACCGAAACGGCCTTGAATGTAATCTCTCGTACTCGAATTGCCCGCAGAAGTAAAAATCTTACTTGTCGGCCCAAATTCAACCATGCGGCCGATGCGACTTTCATCAGTATTAAAAAATGCCGTGTAATCAGAAACACGAGCAGCCTGCTGCATATTGTGCGTCACAATCACAACAGTTAACTGCTGCCGCAGAGTCTGAAATAACTCCTCAATCTTCATCGTTGAAATCGGATCTAGAGCAGAACAAGGTTCATCCATCAGCAAAATTTTCGGCTTCACAGCCAAAGCGCGAGCAATACAAAGTCGCTGCTGCTGTCCCCCCGAAATCCCTTGAGCACATTTCTTCAAATCGTCTTTGACTTCATTCCAAAGCGCCGCACTTTTGAGTGCAGATTCCACAATTTCATCTAATTCTGCTTTGCTTTTGCGACCAAAAATCCTCACACCGTAAGCAATATTATCGTAGATGCTCAGCGGAAAAGGATTCGGTCTTTGAAACACCATCCCAATTTGGCGTCGCAAACTATTAATATTTACTTTGGGGCTGTAAATATCCTGTCCAAAAAACTCTACTCTTCCTTTAATTTTAACCTTTCCCTCCAATTCACCAATCCGGTTGAGAGCTTTGAGAAAGGTAGATTTGCCGCAACCTGAAGGTCCAATAATAGCCGTAATTTGCGGATGAGGGATATTCATCGATAAATTTTCTAAGACTTTGTGAGTTCCGTAATAAAAACTTAAGTCCTGAACCCGCAGGGCTGGCATTGCATTGGGATCTATTTCCGGCGTAGCCTCGTCTAAGAAGTGATGTGTATAGTCTTCGGATTTCAAGTTAGCTTTAGGTTTCATTATTTGCCTCGTTATATTGTTAATATTGGACTTAAAGATGCACTTGAGTTATTTAATTATCGGTTTTGCAAGCGTTTCCGAGTTACTGTACGGGATGCGACGCTAGCAATCAAAACCATGCCCAAAAGCACAGAGGCAGCAGTCCACGCCAATTCGTTCTGCTCTTTGTAGGGAGAGCTGGCGTAGCTATATATTAATACTGACATAGAAGGAGTCGGAGTCAGGAGTGTTTCGGGAATTTCTTTGAGTTTTGAGATAGTTTCTGCACCTATGGGAGACTGCATTATCTCGCCCAATTTATCAACTAAAGGAGGCCAAAATTGACTCGACAACGCCGTTACAATCAACGGTGCGGTTTCGCCGGCGGCCCGGGAAGCAGCGAGTAAAATACCTGTGGTAATAGTTGGAAGTGCTGAGGGTATGATAATGCGAAACATAGTTTGAAAGCGTCCGCCTCCCAAACCAGCAGAAGCGAGGCGGTAAGAAGTAGGCACTAATTTTAATGCTTGTTCTGTTGTCAGGGCAACAACTGGAAGCATGATGATGCCGAGGGCAAAACCGCCTGCTAAGGATGAAAATGCTTTGGTGGTAACGACAATTAGGGCGTAGGAAAAGACGCCAACTACGATCGAGGGAACGCTGCTGAGAATGACGGTGATAAACCGAATACTATTGGCTATCGCTTTGTTTTCTATACCAAACTCCGACAAAAATATTCCCGTCATTACGCCTATGGCTACGCTGATCAATGTCGCAATTCCTACCATTAAAGCAGTGCCGAGAATCGCATTTGCAAAGCCGTTGGGCTGGTCTTCAACTCCGACGGGTGCTGGTAGAGACACTAGCACTTCCCAGCTCAAATGTGTCAGTCCTTCCCCCAATATTTTGTATAAAATAGCAAACAATGGGAGCAGGGCGAGAGCTGTCAGAGCGAAAGCGATAACTGTCATTCCCCAACTGAAAAAAGTTCGACTTAGCGACAGGGGGTTGTTGATTTCTGCATCCAGAATACTGTTGGAATTTTGTGCTTTAGTCATGCGATTTGAGATTTGAGATTTTAGATTGAACCAGCGGGGCAATCTGGCGGCGCGGGTTGCGATCAAATTGCTTTCGATGATGTTAAGTTTTAGCTTTTTTGGCGCCGATTAGCTGAACCAACAATACTGCGATCGCATTTACCAACAGAGTGATGACAAATAAAATTAAGGCTAAATACATCAAAGCGCCGCTGTGCAGCGGTTCGACAGCTTCCCGAAATTGACTTGCCAAAACAGCAGGAATCGAGTAGCTGGGAGCGAGCAGGGATGGGTTAATTTGAATCGAGTTGCCAATTACCATTGTGACTGCCATTGTTTCGCCTAAAGCGCGTCCCAAGGCTAATATGGTGGCGCCGATAATCCCCGAACTAGCTGCTGGTAATAACAGCTTGAATATCGTTTCCCAGCGGGTGGCACCGAGGGACATGGAAGCACTTCGCAAATCTACTGGAACCGACAGCAAGACATCGCGGCTGATGGCGGCTACTGTGGGCAAAATCATAATTGATAACAGTATTCCCGCCGGGAGCATTCCGGGGCCTAAAGGTTCGCTGCTGAACAGGGGAAACCAACTGAAATTATCGAACAATGACTGCTGCAATGGCAACAAAAAGGGAATCAAAACAAAGATTCCCCACAGGCCAACTATCACGCTGGGAATAGCCGCGATTAATTCAACCATGAATCCCAAGGGCGATCGCACCCAAACGGGTAAGAAGTTCTCGCTAGTAACTATAGCTACTGACAGCCCTAAAGGAAGTGCGATGATTATGCCGATCGCAGAACTAATTACAGTACCGTAAATAAACGGCAAAGCCCCAAACTGCAACTCGCCGATATCCCACTTGGGATTCCACAAGAATGAGAGTCCAAATTCGCTAATAGCAGGCAAAGCATCTTTAAAAATTACCGCACTCATCCAAAATAACGTGCCGGCTGTCGCTAGGGCAAAAACCCATACAAATAGTGTAAATACTGACTCCATCCATAGACCTTCACCAGCAGTATCTGTCAAATCTACTTCTGTGTTTATTACTGTCGGTTTGCGAGTCAACTTATTCCGTTTTTTTGAAATATTTGTCATACCGAAATTAGTGCGTACACAGTGAAATATTTGTTTAAAGGACGAAGAATTATAATGGGCTGGGTGCGCCCTGCGAACCTGGTTTGTAAGGTACGCAGGGCGTACCTTACACAGTAAATTTAGCGCACATTAACCTGATAATTTATGAATTTTGAGTCATACATTTAACTCGTCAACTCATAACCCCGTGCGATCGCCGGAATTAACCTCTGGCAATCACAGTCTGATTAACTGCTTGAACCACCTTTTGAGCTGTAGCTGAAGGAATTGTAGTAAACTCTAGCTGTTTGTTGATACCTTGACCTGTAGTCATCACCCAATTAACCATCTTTTTAATAGCCTCTGCTTTCGCAGCAGGATACTGTTTGTAGATTAACAGCCAAGTCAAACCAACAATGGGATAACCGTCGTTAGGATTGCCTTCTACTAAGCGGAAGTCTGCGGGGAATGTTTCCCCTGCGAAAGCTTTCTCTGCTTCGGCCAAGCTAGGATCTACAAACCGACCAGCTTTATTTTGAATAAATGCTGTTTGGAGATTGTTTTGCCGAGCAAAAGTATCTTGAACGTAGCCGATCGCACCCGCTGTATTTTTCACCAAAGCAGCTACGCCGGGGTTCCCTTGACCCCTGACAGCGTTTTCTGGCCACTTCGGTTGCGCGGCAGCTTTGATGGTGCTACCAGTTGCCTGCAAGTGATTAGCAAAAATAAAGCTAGTACCGCTGCTATCTGCCCGTACAGCTACTCGAATCGCAGTATTTGGCAAGCCTTTAGCTTGTCCAGAAATTCCGGCTATTTTAGGATCATTCCAGCGAGTAATCTTCCCTTCAAATATGCCTTTCATGGCATCATTACTTAGCCTCAGATTCGTCACTCCGGGCAAGTTGTAAACAACTGCAACAGCGCCGCCAGCCGTGGGAACAGCTATTACACCCCGCTTTACCTCAGCGATTTGTGCAGCAGTCATCAGCGCATCACTGCCTGCGAAATCAACAGTGCCTGCAATTAATGCTTTGATACCAGCACCGCTGCCAGTTCCTTCGTAGTTTACAGTAATTTGATTTGCACTTCTCATCTGAGAGAAGTAGCGATCGTAAAGAGGTTTGGGGAAAGTTGCTCCCGAACCGTTTAGGGTAACAGCAGCTACAGCGGAACTAATCAAACTTAGCGAAAATGCTGCTGCTGCTAGTGTCACTATAAAACTACGTCGCCAACGTCCTGTGAAAAAATTCATATTCCTCCTCTCCCTTAATAGCCGACTTTGCAAATCTCCTCCATAGGATAGACTGAAACCCCCAAGGAAAGAGCTTTAATAGAATAAGCTTGTTTTAAATTTTGGTTAATAGTAGATTAACTAACAATAGAATAAGCTTTGTTTAAATTATGGTTAAGAGTATTGCAAAGAAAAATTAGCTAAAGTCAATTTTTGATGAATCAGAGAAATACCAAGTCATACAGTAACGATAACAATAGAAATTTATTGAGCGATCGCCCGATCGCCCCCACCCCGCACTCCATCCCCCGATAGCCGCATAATAGTAGGGGCACTTAATATTTCTTTAACAACAATGGCTAGAGACTTGCGGGGATTCCTAAAACTACTCGAAGAACGGGGACAACTGCGCCGGATTAGCGCCTTAGTCGATTCCGACCTCGAAATTGCCGAAATTTCCAACCAAATGCTGCAAAAAGGCGGCCCTGGATTGCTGTTTGAAAACGTCAAAGGGGCCGAATTCCCCGTCGCCATTAACCTGTTGGGCACGGAAGAGCGCGTTTGCTGGGCGATGAACATGGAAAAGCCGATCGAACTAGAAGAGCTCGGCAAAAAACTGGGAATGCTGCAACAGCCAAAACCGCCGAAAAAGATTTCCCAAGCGATAGAATTCGGCAAAGTCCTGTTCGACGTAGTGAAAGCCAAACCCGGCCGCGACTTTTTCCCAGCTTGTCAGCAAGTGGTATTTGAGGGAGAAGGGCTGGATTTGAACAAAATCCCGATGATTCGCCCTTATCCCGGAGATGCGGGCAAAATTATCACCCTGGGTTTGGTAATTACCAAAGATTGCGAAACGGGTACGCCGAATGTGGGGGTTTATCGGTTGCAGTTGCAGTCAAAAAACACGATGACTGTACACTGGTTATCGGTGCGGGGCGGGGCGCGACACTTGCGGAAAGCGGCGCAGGCTGGTAAAAAGTTGGAAGTTGCGATCGCCCTTGGAGTCGATCCCCTGATTATTCTCGCTGCAGCAACGCCAATTCCTGTAGATTTATCGGAATGGTTATTTGCCGGACTTTACGGCGGTTCCGGCGTGCAATTGGCGAAGTGCAAAACCGTAGATTTGGAAGTACCGGCGGACTCGGAAATCGTGTTAGAAGGAACGATTACGCCGGGGGAAGTTCTGCCCGACGGGCCCTTCGGGGATCACATGGGTTATTACGGCGGTGTGGAAGATTCGCCGTTGGTGCGGTTCCACTGCATGACGCACCGCAAAGACCCGATTTATCTGACGACATTTAGCGGGCGGCCACCGAAAGAAGAAGCAATGATGGCGATCGCGCTTAACCGTATTTATACCCCTATTTTGCGGCAGCAAGTATCGGAAATTGTCGATTTCTTCTTACCGATGGAAGCGCTGAGTTATAAAGCCGCAATTATCTCGATTGATAAAGCATATCCCGGTCAAGCGCGCAGGGCTGCTTTAGCATTTTGGAGTGCATTACCGCAGTTTACTTACACTAAGTTTGTGATTGTTGTCGATAAAAGTATCAACATTCGCGACCCGCGTCAAGTAGTTTGGGCAATTAGTTCTAAAGTCGATCCGGTTCGGGATGTATTTATTCTGCCGAATACGCCCTTTGATACGTTAGATTTTGCCAGTGAAAAGATTGGTTTGGGAGGCAGAATGGGGATTGATGCTACTACGAAGATGCCGCCGGAAACCGATCACGAATGGGGGGAAGTTTTGGAGTCCGATCCGGATGTGGCGGCGATGGTCGAAAGGCGTTGGGCTGAGTATGGTTTGGCAGATTTGAATTTGGGAGAAGTCGATCCGAATTTGTTTGGATATGAGATGAGGTAGGGAAGCGAAACAATGTTGTCTCCTGGCTTTTTTGAGTAAAATACAATTTCTCAATTGCTGACAATACAGTAGGGACACAACAATGTTGTGTCCTGGTTTTTTTGAGTAAAATACTAGAAACACAACATTATTATGTCCTTAGACCATCAACTCTCTTTGAGTCTTCACGAGCATTATTTTTTCTTTACTGTTCCAAAATCTCAACTAAATCTTCGATCACAATATCAAACACGCGAGCCATTTTGTTCAAATCCGTATAATCTACAGTTGCCAGCTTGGGAGAATGGGCATAGCTTCTAACCGTACTGTCAGGAATGCCCGATCGCTCAGAAACTTCTTTTAATGTCCAACCCTTCTCTTCGGCTAGTTCTCGAACCCGCAATCGAATTAGACCCATCTTCCCGCTGACAAATCAGTTTACCGTTCCAAAACCTCAACCAAATCTTCGATCATCAAATCGAAGACAGCAGCAAGTTTTTGCAAAGCCGTATAGTCTACCGTTGCCATTTTGGGAGCTTGGGCGTATTTTTTAACCGTGCTGTAGGGAATTCCCGTTCTGTCAGAGACTTCTTTCAGCGTCCAACCCTTCTCCTCAGCTAGTTCTCGAACCCGCAAACGAATTAGCCCCATCTTGCCGCTGATAAATCAGTTTACTGTTCCAGAATTTCCACTAAATCCTCGATCGCAATCTCAAAAGCACGAGCCATCTTGTCCAAAGCCGTGTAGTCAACAGTTGCCATACCTGGAGAACTGGCATAGGTGGCGATCGTAGTGTATGGAATACCCGTTCTGTTGGAGACTTCCCTGAGAGTCCAACCCTTCTCTTGAGCGAGTTCTCGAACTCGCAGTCTAATTCGTCCCATTCCGCCCTTGACAATTACGACTACTCGTAATTCAATGATTATTTATACAGTTAACAGCGATCGCCCCGTGACCTGAGAAATCTAGAGCGATCGCCTTTCTTCAACCACCCACAAAAGTGGGAAGGATTTTCCTATGATACCAAAACAATCGACTTATCGCGATCGACTTCAACCTTGGCATCTAATTCGCCACCTCCCCAACTGTCAGCGGTTAACAGTCGCCCGTTTCGCCCGCCGCCCCGATGCCGAATCTTACCTAAATGCACTGCGCCACTTAATGCCCGCAGTCCCGCATACAATTGTGTTCGTAAATGCGGTGTCTGTGTTGGATGAAAACAGCGTGTCAATTCCGATGCAATTGTCGATCGAAGTTTAAGCGTTGAACAGTGCGAACAACAGATAAGATGCCGGTTCCACAAACATTAAAATATGTTGTGGGGTGGGCATATTGCCCGCCCAAGAAACAGGCAAGATGCCTGTTCCACAAATATTCAACTAAACTAGAAATAGATTTGAGTCAAGGAGTCACATCAATGCCATCTCCCTTTCCCGGTATGGACCCGTATTTAGAGCATCCTGAACTCTGGCCTGCCCTACATCACTTGTTAATTAGTGAAATTTTTAGATTTTTGTCTCCCCAACTGCGTCCTAAGTATTTAGTCTCGTTGGAAGTGAGAATCTATGAAACCGCTGACGACAATTTATCAATTGGCATTCCTGATGTAAACGTAATTCAGCCCAGAACTACAACCGAATTAATCACATCAAACGTAGCCGTTGCAGCGCCACCCACACAACCCTTGACAGTAAATATTCCCATGCCCTACCAGGTTCGGGAAGGCTATTTAGAAATTAGAGAAAGAGGAAACCAAGAATTAATCACCCTGATTGAAATCCTCTCGCCTAGCAATAAGCGCCCAGGAAAAGGACGACAAATGTACGAAGAAAAGCGAGAAGAAATTTTATCCAGTCGCACTCATTTAATTGAAATAGATTTATTGCGGCGCGGTCAAAAAATGCCAGTTATTGGCAATGACATTGAAAGCCACTATAGCGTTCTCGTGTGTCGGGGAAATCGCCGTCCCAGAGCAGATTTGTACGCTTTTAACGTGCAGAACCCGCTGCCTGCCTTTCCTCTGCCGCTGCGATCGGGTGATACTGAACCTGTCATCAATTTGCAGGAATTATTCACTCAAATTTACGACATAGCAAGTTACGACCTGAAGATAGATTATCGCAACTGGGAAGTCATACCACCGCTGTCAGAAGCCGATACACTTTGGGCAGATGCTTGGTTGCGCGATCGAGGATTGCGAGATTAATTTGGTATCAAGCTGGCACGCTGCTACCTGATCTTGAAGCTCTTCACCTTCCAATGCTTCATGGCTACTCACTTACACGGTCAATCCTCATCAGATTGTGAGAATAAAACCCGTAAATCCCGATAACCGCTGACGACTCGCAAAACTTCAATACCTTCCTCAATAGCACGATAGAAAATTAGGTAATCATCGATCGGGAAACTTCGCACCTTGGGAGCCAGCTCATCCCGCTTCCGTCCCATACTGGGAAAGCTTGCCAACCTCTTGCACCGATCGTTAATTCTATTGAGCAACCGTTCCGCAGCATCAAAGCTGCTGTTATCAGCCACATAGTCAATGATCGCTTCGATATCTCGACTGGCGGGAACTGTAAACCTGCAAACATGGCTCATTGACCTACCTGAGCTTGCTGCTGCCGTAGTTTGTCCCGCAACCTTTGAAACATCACGTCAGCATCAATGACATCTCCTCGATCCGCCGCATCAATTCCGATCTGAACTTCTTGCTGGAGTTCCTTAAACCGCCCTTTATAGATATGCTCCCACTCATCCGAATCCAAAAACTCGATGAACGCTAATACCTCTTGTTGCTTTTCAGGTGGCAGCACCCGCACCTTATCGATGATGGCTTCTTCAACGGTCATTTTTTTGCTCCTAGCGACTCTTTGACTTCTACAGCTATTTTACGTCCGCCACTTAACAGCTAAACATCTTGGCTTTGCATCAACCGCTGCTTCAAACGTGCCGGATCTCCCCGATCGACAACTTGGCCCTTTTCCAACAAAAAAGCCCCATCACAATAATTCAACTCATCCAAACGGTGAGTCACCCACAAAGCCGTAATCCCGCGATTTTTCACCAACCGCTGCACCGCCGCCACCAAATCCAACTGAGAATCCGGATCTAACAAAGCCGTCGGTTCATCCAACAGCAGAATTTCGCAGTGACGGGCGATCGCCCCAGCAAGAGCAATTCGCTGCTTCTGGCCCCCACTCAAAGCATAAATCGGCCGCCGCTGCAAATCCAGCAAATTCACAGCCTCCAAAGCCTCCGCCACCCTCTCCCGCACCTGAACGTTAGAAAGCTTTTCCTCCACCAAACCAAAAGCCACATCCGCACCCACCGTCGGCATAACCAATTGGTGATCGGGGTTTTGGAACACAAACCCCACCCGCCCACTCAGGTCAATTTCCCCCGACTGGGGGTGCAGCAGCCCAGCCATCAGCCTCAACAGCGTAGACTTGCCGCTGCCGTTAGTGCCCAAAAGCATCCAAAACTCGCCCTTGGGTACATCCAGAGAGCAACCTTGCAACACTCGATCGCCCGACGGCCAGCAAAAACCCAAATCCCGCACAGCAACGGCTGATTGGCTCATATCGGCACCAACACCCCCAGCCCTCATTCTGCTGTCATCGAGACAAAGCCAGGGGATCTGCCTGTAGATGACGCCCCCGATTTCTGAGAAACCACCACCCCAGAAATCTCGCTGCTGAGTACAGCCACCTTTTTCTCAGGGTTTTTCTCGCAGGTGAGTTCCAAAATTTGCGGTTGGGAGTTGCGAATCGCCGCCAGTACCTGCTGGTAAACAGTCTCAGCGTCTTCCTCCAACTTCCGCTGCACCGACAGCGAGACGGGCGTATTTTTCACAATGATGTCAATGCTGAACATATAGTCTTAAAAACCTAAGTTTGGAGCTCTATCCTCAGTATATATATAGGACTTACCCACGGAAACCCAGTTTCTTAGAAAAATCAGAGGTTGAGGGCGATACATCTACCAAGCCACCGGGCTTCTGACGCAAAGCGCAGAGGCTCCTATATAGTAGAATTTCCCAAATGCAGGGCAAAGACTTTGGAGACTTCGAGGGATTCGGGGACTTCGCACAAGTCAATCGATTTTAGATTTTAGATTTTAGATTTTAGATTTGAACCATTGACCCCACGGATAAATTCGGGGGCTCCTTTATCCGATACAGGTTTTTTCTTTCTGGGTCCTGAGTCTGCTTTCGGAATGAATCCGGGGGCTTGTATCCTGGATGCTTTCGGTCACAAGTCAAGACCCAAAAGTTTTTTAAGAAAAACTTGCTCTTGTAAAGAATTACCTCTATAATCGTCAATACGGTAAAGAAAAGTAAAGTCTGTTCATAATCCAACTTGTTTTCTGCTAAGCAGAGGCAACGGTGGAAGACTCATGACTAGAGACAGATCCGTTGTAATTATATCCATTTGGAGATTTGCGTAAATGACAATCGCAGTCGGACGCGCCCAGACCGAAAGAGGCATATTTGATGTCCTCGACGACTGGCTCAAACGCGATC